>DJXC01000051.1 GCA_002449575.1 Ruminococcus sp. UBA7014 | reverse complement strand
TCCCAGTCTTCTTCATCCAGACCATCTTCAATAGAGATAATCGGATACTTGTCAACCAGAGCTTCCCAGTGTGCAATCAGTTCATCAGAAGTGAATTCCTTGCCGGACTTAGGCTGCTTGTAGAAGCCCTTGCCTTTTTCAGACTTCCATTCAGAAGAAGCAGCATCCATTGCAATCATGAAATCCTTGCCCGGTTCAAAACCAGCAGCCTTGATAGCTTCCAGAATCTTTTCGATAGCTTCTTCGTCACTCTTGAGCTTGTTCGGAGCGAAGCCACCTTCGTCACCGACAGCAGTAACGTCACCCATATCCTTGATTAAAGCTCTCAGTTTGTGGAATACTTCTGCACACCATCTCAGGGCTTCCTTGAAGGAAGGAGCACCAACAGGCATAATCATGAATTCCTGTGTATCTACAGCACTGTCAGCATGTGCGCCGCCGTTGAGGATATTCATCATCGGAACAGGAAGTTTTGTGCCCTGTACACCGCCGAGGAATCTGTAAAGCGGAATGCCGAGAGAAGTTGCAGCAGCTCTTGCAGTTGCAATAGAAACTGCCAGAATTGCATTTGCACCCAGATTGGACTTTGTATCTGTACCGTCAGCCTTAATCATAGCAGCATCGACTGCGTAAGTATCGGAAGCATCCAGACCAAGGATAGCTTCTTTGATAACTGTATTGATGTTCTCAACAGCCTTCTGCACGCCTTTGCCAAGGTATCTGCCCTTGTCACCGTCACGGAGTTCGAGTGCTTCAAATTCGCCGGTAGATGCGCCGGAAGGTGCTGTACCTCTTGCAACAGTACCGTCTTCGAGTGTGATTTCTGCTTCAACAGTCGGATTGCCTCTGGAGTCGAGGATTTCTCTGCCGTACACATTCACAATTTTCATAAAGCTCATGGGTATTCATATCCTTTCTTTACGGGCGTTAAAAGCCTTTGCCCGTATCCTGAAAATTTATTTGTCAGAACTTTCTGACTGTTATTATTATATCACACGGGTAAATTTTTGTCAAGATATTTATGAAAATTTTACAAATCCGGAAAATCCCGGACACAGTTCCGGGATGTCGGCTTGACTTTTAGGCAAATTCGTGTTATAATATACAGGCATTACGAAACCAGAAACCAGAAAGGAAACTATCATGTCAGAATACGAATTGACTGAAAACTTTGACCAGCATCAAAGTGATTTTGATTTGCCTGTTATCCAGACGGTAACATTTGGCAACGGAAAGAAATATTATGTCCGGAAAAACGGAATTCCCTACCTGACGGCAGAAGCAGACAACATTTCTGATTTTTTTGACAAGGCATGTATTTTCGGGAAGTATCTGTGCATTGGTTCAGGACATACAGTCATATTTGTGAATCTGGAAACTTTTGCAGCAGTCACTATGGAAGTCAGCTTATATTTCGGATATTTTTTTATTTATCAGGATATTTTATATATTGCTTCGGGGACAGGCATCACAGCAGTTGACAGCAAATTGCAGACTGTCTGGAAAAACGACCGTCTGGCGGATGATGGTGTCATTATTCATGAAGTCCTTGAAAACCGTGAAGTTCTGCGCATCAGCGCACAGGAGGCTTTGCCTTATGGTGAATACTGGAAAGAAAAGCTTGTCAGCCTGAAAAATGGCGAACAAGTGATATAAAAATTCTGTTCTTTTGGGAGAAATTTTTTTGGAAATCTATTGACAAAACTTCCAGAAAAGGCTATAATAAAAGCAGCAAGGATATTCTGCCAGAGAAAGGAAGTTATGCAATATGCATGATTTGAAAGCAACCGGCTCTCATAAAAATCTTACAGAATCTGAATATTATACTTTGATTGCCGACCTTCTGGAACGGGAAGAAATTCAGAATTTAAAGAATTTCCGGCATCATATCATGACAACCAGATTTCAACATTCTTTGAATGTCTCTTATTATAATTATAAATTATGCAAAGTGTTCCGCTTAGATGCCGAATCTGCGGCAAGAGCCGGACTTCTGCACGATTTGTATTTCTATGATACAAAAGAATATACCAAAAGCAGTCCGGCAGTACGCCACAGCAAACATCATCCGGAAATTGCCCTGCAAAATGCAGAAAAACTCTCTGCACTCAATGCAAAAGAAAAAGATATGATTATCAATCACATGTTCCCCATGACGTTCGCCATGCCTAAATATGCCGAAACTTATCTGATTACCCTTGTTGATAAATATTGTGCTGTCATAGAATTTGTACTCCCCCAGCCGAAGCGTTTCCGGAATTTTCTTCGGAACAAGCTTCACCGTCATGCAGAACAGTCATTATGATAACTTTCCCGTACCGGAATTTTATTCTGGTACGGTTTTTTTCTCTCAGGACTTATCATTTTTCCTGATAGCCTGTACTAAAAAATCGGCATTGGACAAAAATCATTTTCTGGATTATGCTAAACTGTAAAAGCAGTTATCAGAAAAAATGATAACCTGCTATCAGAAATTACAATTTGACAAATCACCGGAACTGTGCTATAATAAATGCATACCAAACAGATAGACTTAGAAGATAAAGAAAAGGAGCTTTCTCTATGATTTTATGCAAACTCCGTTCTGTTGTCAGAGGTCGTGACCGAATGCGTGGAACAGAACGATGTTGATTTCCATACAGGATTTATGATATTACTAAAAATATACAGAGAGATTAGAAATCAGATTTTTACTAAAAATACAGCAGATACAATGTCTGCTTCCCTATTACAGGAGGAATATCCCATGTCAGAAAAGAAACTTCATTTTGAAACCCTTCAGCTTCATGTCGGGCAGGAACAGGCTGACCCGGTATCTGATGCAAGAGCCGTTCCGATTTATGCTACGACTTCTTATGTATTCCATAATTCTCAGCACGCTGCCGACAGATTCGCTCTGAAAGATGCCGGCAATATTTACGGCAGACTGACAAATTCCACACAGGATGTTTTCGAGAAAAGAATCGCTGCTCTTGAAGGCGGTGTCGCTGCGCTGGGACTGGCATCCGGTGCGGCAGCTATTACTTATACAATTCAGGCACTGGCAAAAGCCGGAGAAAACATTGTTGCTTCCAAGACCATCTACGGCGGTACTTATAATCTGCTTGCACATACGCTTCCGCTTTATGGAATTGAAACTTCTTTTGTTGACCCGGAAGAAAAAACTGCTTTTGAGACTGCCATCAACGACAAGACAAAAGCTATTTTTATTGAAACACTCGGCAATCCGAATTCCAATGTGATTGATATTGAAAAAATTGCCGGAATCGCACATGCACATGGAATACCGCTTGTCATAGACAATACCTTTGCAACACCTTATCTGGTGCGCCCCATTGCATATGGTGCAGATATTGTTGTTCATTCTGCCACAAAGTTTATCGGCGGACATGGTACAGCAATCGGTGGTGTAATTGTTGACAGCGGAAATTTCGACTGGAACAAGTCCGGAAACTATCCGTGGATTTCTGAACCAAATCCCAGTTATCATGGAGTCAGCTTTACAGCCGCTGCCAGAGCAGCTGCTTTTGTGACTTATATCAGAGCGATTCTGCTGAGAGATACCGGAGCAGCGATTTCTCCTTTTCATGCGTTTATTTTCCTGCAAGGTCTGGAAACGCTTTCTCTCCGTGTAGAACGTCATGTGCAAAATGCTCTGCAAATTGTAGCGTATCTTGCAAAGCATCCACAAGTAGAAGCCGTTCATCATCCTTCTCTTGTCAGCGAACCCAGTCACCGCCTGTATCAGAAATACTTCCCGAACGGCGGCGGCAGTATCTTTACATTTGATATTAAAGGCACAGAAGATGATGCTAAAAAATTCATTGACAATCTGCCGATTTTCAGTCTGCTTGCAAATGTTGCAGATGTGAAATCCCTTGTCATTCATCCGGCTTCCACAACACATTCCCAGCTTTCAGAATCTGAACTTCTGGAACAAGGTATCAAGCCGACAACAATCCGGCTTTCTATCGGCACGGAACACATTGACGACCTGATTGATGCACTGCATACTGCATTTGCCGCCATTCAGTAAGCTGTTTTAATGATAACTATCCTGATTTCCGCAGCAGCCTTCCGAAATTTTCCGAAGAGCTGCTGCATTAATTTATATGAATTTTCAGAAAAACAATTGACAAATTTCCAAAATTATGCTATAATAATATCATGCGGATATGGCGGAACTGGCAGACGCACCAGATTTAGGTTCTGGCGGAGCAATCCATGCAGGTTCAACTCCTGTTATCCGCATTATAAAAAATGCTGATACTGTTTTCTGTATCAGCATTTTCTTTTTTATTCAGAGCGCAGCAGAAGCCGTTTCAGCAGAATGAAATCATAAATATTGATAATGCCGTCTGCATTGATATCAGCAGTATTGTCTTCTGGAAGATGTCCTTTTTTGAGCAGAAAATTTTGAAGCAGAATCAAATCTACAGTATCTGCCTTTCCGTCATGGTCAATATCACCCGGAATCAGAGGCTGTTCGGCAGGAAGTCCGTAAAAGGCAAGTTCTGCCACATTACAGCAGTAAACATCATCTGCATTATAGGGATTGGATGGCTTTCCTGACGGAACACGATAACGGACATAACGGGCAAGATTTTCATCTTTCAGAACAACTTGCTGCATAGAAAAATCAGGCTTTCCGGATATGGTATAAACTGCTGTCCAAGTTTCACCATTCTGAGAAATTTCAAATATACCGTCAGTCATGCGGTATTCATAGCCTTTCCGGGGACAGAAACAGATTGTTTTCAAATCATATACTTTTCCAAAATCCGCCATGACCCAGCCTTCACCGACACCGTCAAACCATGTGCCAGTGTTGCCGTCAAATGCCTTTGTATAATCATAATCAGAAATATCATGCCATGCATTTGACCCGGAAGTTGCTTCCGGAACAAGCTTTTCATATTTTACAAGCGGGCTGACCTCGCCGTAAAGCTTGATTTCAGCGATATTGCAGCAGTAAACATCATCTTTGTTATCTGCATTCTGCGGTTTTCCTTCCGGAACAGCATAGCGGACATATCTTGCAGACCTGCCGCCGCTGAATTTTGTCAGATAGTGCATTGCAAAAGAGGGCTTCCCGGAGATAGTATAAGCTGTTCTCCAGTTTGCACCATCTTCAGAAAACTGGAACATACTGTCTGTCATGCGGTATTCATAACCCTGACGAGGACAATATCCGATTGCATCAATATCATAAATCTGCCCTAAATCTACCTGAACCCAACCGTTTCCGACACCGTCAAAATAAGTTTCTGTTTTGCCGTCAAACACTTTGTAGAAATCGGTTGACCCCATATTTTTCCATGAATTTGTACCGGAAAGCATGTCACCTGTAAGGGCGATTTCATTTTCCGGAACAGTTCCGCCGGAACAGTCAGAAATGATAAATGTCGTAACTGACTGCGGTGCAAGCGAGACATGCAGCATATCACCAGAAACCGGAATATCTGAAAGTGTTTTCCAGTTTTCAGAATTACTTGTCCTGATGACCTGTGCAGAATCCCCTACTCCGGAAAAACCAGATAAATCAAAGCTCATGTCTCTGGTATTATTCTTATCATTATAGGCAACAATCACAAGCTGTTTGTTCTCCTTGTCATACGCTGTCACAGTTGTGCCGGAAGAATTCAGCATTATCATACCCGGACGGATATATCTGGTATACTGTCCGAACGCATAATATTTTTTTGTCAGAATGATTTTATTATTGTCATGGTCAGCTACAGCAACACCCCAGTAACCTCCCTGTGTGTTGACCATACCTTTATCTTTATTGCCGTTATATCCGGCTTTTGAGATATGATTATCAATAACCTGCCACATAATCCATGCAGAAGCATTCAAATCATTGACATCTGTGGTAATACGTCCGGCAAGCCAGAGAGCAGCACCCATTTCACCGGCATTTGTTCCGGCAGTTGCACCGCCGTCGACTTCACTCATCCAAAGATTTTTTCCGGCAGAAACCGCTGTATTTTTCAGTTCCGAACGCTTGCTTCCTGAATAAGTATGTGTATCAATCCGGGAAACTGCATTTTTGGCATCAGCCGATAATTTCTGATAAGAAGAAATCTGTGTATCAATCGAAGTTTCATCTGTACCGGAAATCATGATATTTCCGAGTCCTCTCTTATCAAGAGACTTTTTCAGTTCTGTAATTACCGTTGACTGTGAATTGCCCTGGTCGAAGTGACAGCCTTCCTGTTTGGGACTGTTTGCACTCCAGTAATTAGTATATGGCTCATTCATGGCATCAATACTCTGAATATTGACACCCCAGTCCTTTTCATAATGCAGACAGACTTCTGCAAGATATTCTGCAAAATCATCATAGCAGTCATCTTTCAGATTATTCTCATTCGGATTATAGCCACCGCTGGAACAGCCGGATTTTGTCATGTAATACGGTGGTGAATTAGAGAACATTTCGACAATCATATCATCTCCGCAAGCCTTGACAGACCGCAGAAGCACATTCCGCTGATTATAGTCTGCATTCCAGTCATAAGAAGCTTTCTGACCGTTCCAGACGGTATAGCCCGGCATGTTGGAATCGGTTCTTGTAATATGTGTATGTGTCGGATTATCACCGCCGCCGATATTAAATCTTGCAATATTCAGCCGCAGACCGTCATCACCATAGAAGACATCTGCTGTTTGCTGTGCAAGCGAATCGGAATACCCCACACGGTTCGCCCACCAGCAAAGAGAAGTTCCCCAGCCTTCAAACACACCCTCATTGATTTCGTAAGTACTCAGCGGAGAAATACTGACAGTTTCTGCTGCATCAGCAGAAAGGGAAAATGCTTCTGCAAACGGAAACGCCATACAGCCGGCAAGCAGCAGACAAAAGCATCTTTTAAAAAATTTCATAAGAAAATCGCCTCCGATTCTGATTCTTTTCTATATTATAGCATAATTACAGCCGGGATTACAATACTCTGATTATACAAAAATAAAGCAGATTTCTTGTCAGGTCTTCCAAAAATTCGCATTTCTGCATTTTCTCCACTGTTTCTGCAAAATATGGGTTGCATATTTCTGTATAGAATTTTTGATAAAACAGGTTGCATTTTTTTCTTTTTCATGTTATAATAAAAAACAGCATTCCGGACAACAACAGCCGGAAAATACTGCTAAATCAAGATTCAGTAAGGAAGATGTTTATGAAAAATTTCAGAAAGTTGTTAATGTCTGTATTTCTGTCTGCTGTGATGGCAGTCAGCAGTATGCCGGCAATGTCTGCCAGTGGTGCAGAACAGGAAACGAAATTAATCGCCCTGACATTTGATGATGGTCCTAATACTACTACTACAAATGAAGTACTGGATATTCTGGAAGAATATCATGCCAAAGCTTCTTTTTTCCTTATCGGGACGAATATCAATGCCGAGAGTGCCGTTTCTGTGAAACGTGCCTATGATATGGGCATGGAAATTGACAATCATTCCAAAACACACTCCAATATGGCAGCCATGTCACTGGAAGATATTCAGGCAGAAGTTGCCTATGTTGATGAGAAAGTTGTCGAAATCACCGGAGAAGCCACAAAATTTTTCCGTCCGCCTTTTATTGATACCAGCCAGACTATGTATGATGCTATTGAACTGCCGTTTATCTGTGGGATTGACTGTCAGGATTATATGGAAAACGTCACTGCTGAAGAACGGGCGCAGTATATTCTCAACGGAGCAAAAGATGGTGTCATTGTTCTGCTTCATGATGCCGCCGGCAATTCCCAGACTGTCGAAGCACTCAAAATTGTCATGCCGGAACTTACTGCACAGGGCTATGAATTTGTGACACTGACAGAATTATTTGAGCGTCAGGGCGAAACTCCAAAACATTATCTGCTTTACAGTCAGGTGGCAAAATATCCTTGTACAGATTATGCGCTTTATCAGACTGTAGATTCTTCCGCTGCGGATAAAGTGCCGTTAGATACTGCTGTTCTGGAACAACTTGGTGAAAATTATGCAATTGAAGTCAGCTATCACGGGACAACAAATCCGCCCGTGATTGCACTGCAAAAATGGTCAGGTGCAGCTCCTGTATGGCAGGCAGTGCAGCCGTTTTATTCCAATGGTGAAAAAGCTGTTTTTCTTGCCTCGGATATTCTTCCGGCTCTGGAAGCCCTTGACATGACTTATACTGACTTTGACGGCATTACTATTTCTGCATATGGCGGAGAAATTATTCTGTCTGATGCAAAAATTCTGACAAAACCGGAAACTTCTGAACAGATTGCCGGAGATGTCAATCAGGACGGAAATTTTAATCTGACAGATATCATTACATTCCAGAAATGGCTGCTTGGCAGCGGAAATCTGAATAACTGGAAAGCCGCTGATTTCACCGGAGACAAGATGCTGAATATCTATGACTTGATTCTGATGAAAAAAGCTCTTCTGTCATAATTTTCACAACAATGGCAAGATTATTATCTGAAATCTATCAGCAGTGGGAGCAGGAATGCAACGAGCGGTATATCCGGCTGAAAGCGAATGAAGAAGAACTAAACCGGATATTTATCCGTCTGTACGGCTTACAGAATGAAGTCAACCCGAAGGCTGAAAACATTACCGTGCGGCAAGCTGACCTGCAAAGAGAAATCAGAAGCCTGATAAGCTATGCTGTGGGCTGCCTGTTCGGACGTTACAGCCCGGATGAAAAAGGATTGTGCTATGCCGGCGGTGAATGGCATCCGGAAAGATACCGGACAATTATTCCGGAAGCATCCAATATTCTGCCAATCGGCTGTCCGGAATGTTTTTCTCACGAACTGACACTGCAAATAATGAATTTTATCCAGAACATTTACGGCACAGAAACTTTTGAAGAAAATTTGCAGTTTATTGCAGATACGCTCGGTGGAAGCGGTTCACCGGAAGAAAAAATCCGGCAATATCTTTTGTATGATTTCTATTATGACCACTGTCGGATTTATCAGAAAAAACCGATTTACTGGATGTTCCGCTCCGGAAAGAAACATGCTTTTATGGCTCTGGTCTATCTGCACAGATGGGATTCTGATACTATAAAAAATATTATCCTCCATGTCCGGAGATTACAGAAATATTATCAGTATCAGGAAACACTGCTTTCTGAACTGCTGATTTACGAAGAAAAACTTCTGCCGTTTTGTGACATAACGTTCAATCTGGATGACGGCATAAAGCATAATTACCAGATTTTTGGCGATATTCTTCAAACAATCAGATAATGCAAAAGACTGCTGCATTCTTGTACAGCAGTCTTTTTTTCAGTCTACCGAGCGAATTTGTTCTGTGAGGGGTGTTTTCTCCAGAATATTCAGTGGAATCACTGAGGAGAGAAAAGCAATGACAAATGCAAATGCCATAGCAAACAGAAGGTTTGGAATCGGTTCTTTATAATTGATAATATGATCCATGGAAACCAGAACACTTCCGTCACCGTCAAACACTTCAAACATTTTCAAAAATTTTGATGTGATAAATAACAGGAGTTCCGTTGTCACTGTTGAAAAAACACCAGCAGTCAGCGCATACTGGGCGCATTCAATCACAGTGACACCATAAAGCTGTCCTTTTGTCATGCCGATACATTGCAGAGAAGCAAGTTCTGATTTTCTATTAATGATACCAGTTGAAATAATATTTATCATATTGATAACTGCAATCAGCACGAACATGATATTCAGGCAGGTCAGACCGATTTCAATTGCTGAAAGCATGGTATCCATTTTCTTATGCTCCAGATAAACATCCATTATACTATCTTTTTGAACTGCATCCAGCGAATTCAGAAAATCCACAGCCTTGTCATGTTCTTTGGTATCCGTCAGTATGACGGTAATATCACCGAAATATTCTGATAAATCATAGAGTTCCTTTGCACTTTCCTGATACAGTTCAATCGGCGCATAAAGCCAGATATATTCATTCATTGATTTATTATAATAATATCTTTGCTGTGCTTCCATCGGCGGAACACCTGTTTTCTGAATGACATGATATTCCAGATTAACATCTTTCTTCCTCAGTTTTCCGCCGTCATGGCTGTACATCTGCTGTACTGTGAAAGTATCTCCTTCCAGTTCCTGACTGGAGGCGTACAGATAACCGCCGGAATTTTTCAAATCCTCATACGATACAGGCGGATTGTTCTTGAATGCCAGAAGATATTGCGTTTCATTGGAGTAATTTACAAAAACTGTAATCTTATCATCATTAAAGCCGGGCTGACAGATTCCGTAATTGATATTTGTAAAATAACCGGAATCTTCAATCTGTTTGGCAGTATTCAGATATTCTTCTGCTCCGGCATCTGTGTTTAACCAGATGTCAAAATAATTTTTGCCGTATATATCCTCTAATATTCTGTCCACAGCGAGTTTCGCCTTATCCATGATAATCGAAACTGATGCGAACAGTACCATGGAAAGCACCAGTGATAATACTGTAATAATAAACCGTTTCGGCTGACGGCGGTTATTCCGGGCGGCAAGCTTGCCTTTCCAGCCGAAGAAAAGCGCAAATAAAGAATGTTTCTTTACTTTTTTAATTTTATTGCTCCGGTTGCTGATTGCCTGAATCGGAGTCATTTTAATGACTCTCATTCCCGTTCCGTATGCCGAAAACAATACCCATGCAAGCCCTGTCACAGCACCTATCAGCAGAAACGGCGCACTCACATGATAATGCAGAAAAACTTCCTGTCCGTCATGCAGGAACGCTTCTGCCACACCGCTTGTCAGCACGGCTTTGAATGCGGCATATCCCAGACCGATTCCGGCTAAAATTCCCAGCGGAATGCCGATACAAGACAGAAATAAGCCTTCATATGTGATAATTCCGACAATCTGCTGAGGGGTTGCACCTATCGACTGCAATACACCAAACTGCCTTTCTCTTTCTTTAGAAGAAACTTCAAAAGCCGTATCAATGATGAGCCGGAGAGCAAGTGCCAGAAAAATTACAAATACATAGAATACTGCAAAAATCTGTACCATATTTGCACGGGCATCCAGTGTAATCAAATCATAAGTGATAAGTGTGCCGTTGACTTCCAGTTGTTTTTCTTTGTCAATATCCAGTTTTTTCCAGTAATCATCAATATCATTTAAGTAATCATATTCTGTATATGCTTTCAGCAATAATTCCACACTGCATGTATAATCTTTTTCAATCACAAAGTTGCAGTCAAATTCCGGAAGTTCCAAAAGAGATTCCGCCTTGTCCTTTGTCAGATTTGTGATTTTATAATGCCACGGCTGATTATCATAGGCAATATCCCGCAGGCACTGTATCATTGTTGAAAAACCTGTGAACAGTGCCGTCATCAGTGCCAGTGCTGTAATAATACTGCATATTGTCAGAATGGAATGTCGTTTCTGCTGAAAGATATATTTCTTTGCAAGCAACTTTGCAAACATAAGTCAAGCCCCCTGTCCGGTCAGGTCGTCACTGATAATTCTGCCGTCAGAAAGTGTCAGAATTCTGTCACACTGGAGTGCAACATTCTCATCATGTGTAATAATCAGCATTGTCTGGCTGCGTTCCCGGTTTGATTTCCGGAGTAACTGTACAATCTCCATACTATTTTTACTGTCCAGATTTCCGGTTGGTTCATCAGCGAGTATGACTCCCGGAGAAGTGAATAATGCTCTGCC
>DJXC01000108.1 GCA_002449575.1 Ruminococcus sp. UBA7014 | reverse complement strand
GGTGGCATCATGCACAAAGGTACTGTTTCTGAAGAACTCGGCGTGAAAGGAATGGACAGAGCGTCCGAAGATTATATTACAGCAAGAGAAATTGTGCTTGCCAGTTCAGTAAGTGGCAGAATTCATATCTGTCATGTCAGCACAAAGGGCAGTGTGGATATTATCCGGGAAGCCAAACGCTTAGGTGTGCAGGTAACTTGTGAAACTGCTCCGCATTATTTTATGCTCACACATGAAAAACTTCGCTCCCGGAGTGCCAATGACAGAATGAATCCTCCGCTCCGTGAGGAGAAAGACAGAATTGCGATTGAACAGGCTGTACTTGACGGCACGATTGACTGTATTGTGACTGACCATGCACCTCATACTCAGGAGGAAAAAGCCAATTTTGAAACTGCTCCGAACGGTATTGTCGGACTGGAAACTTCCCTTGCTGCCACGTTGACAGCTCTGTATCATACAGGAAAATGCAGTCTGGAAAAAATCATCAGCCTGATGTCAGAACGTCCCAGAAAATTATTGAACATTCCGGCTGTCAAGCTCCGGGAGGGCGAATCTGCCAATCTGATTCTTGTCGATTTGAACCGTAAATGGATAGTTGAACCTGAAAAACTGCACAGTAAATCCTGCAATACTGCTTTCAGGGGCATGGAATTCACCGGAAAAGTGATGATGACTATCACTGACGGTATTATCAGATACGAAAATAAATAATTATTTATTTTATAAATTTTATTATTAAAGGAGATTTTTATCATGGGATTTGACAGATTAATCAAGAAAATCAAAGAAACCGGAAATCCGTCTGTAGTAGGACTCGACCCGAAACTTGACTATGTTCCGGAATATTTATTCAGGAAATATCAGGAAGATGACGGCTCTACCCTGAAAACTGCTGCAAGAGCGATTTATGCATTCAATAAGGCTATCATTGATGAAATCTGTGATATTGTTCCGGCAATCAAGCCGCAGGCAGCTTATTATGAAATGTACGGTTCACAGGGTATTAAAACGCTGGAAGATACTATCCGTTATGCACAGTTAAAGGGTATGTTCGTCATCACAGACGGCAAGAGAAACGACATCGGCGCAACGATGCAGGCTTATACAGCAGCGCATCTGGGTACAGTGAAAGTCGGTGATATGGAAATTGAACCGTTCGGCTCGGATGCACTGACAGTCAACGGCTATTTAGGTTCTGACGGTATCAATCCGCTTCTGGAAACCTGCAAAACCCGTGACAAGGGGATTTTTGTCTTAGTCAAGACTTCCAATCCGTCCAGCGGCGAGTTACAGGACAGGCTGATTGATGGCGAACCTCTCTATGCAAGAATGGGCGACCTGTGTGAAACATGGGGCGCAGATACAGTCGGCGAATTCGGCTATTCAGCAGTTGGTGCAGTAGTTGGCGCAACTTATCCGGAACAGCTCAAAGAACTCAGAAAGAGACTGCCGCATACATTCTTTTTAGTGCCGGGTTACGGCGCACAGGGTGGCGGTGCAGAAGGTGTTGCCGGGGCATTCGATGAAAATGGTCTTGGCGGTATCGTGAATTCTTCCAGAGCAATTATGTGTGCTTATCAGAAAGAAGGCTGTAATCCGCAGGAATTCGCAAAGGCTGCCCGTCGTGAAGCTATCCGCATGAGAGATGATATCACGCAGTTTGTAAAAATCAAGTAATGACAGAAATCCGGTGCAGAATGCCGAATATTGGCATTCTGCCCTGATTATGATAAAAATATCAGAAAGGGTGTAGTATATGGCATTGATAAAACATGCGCAGCCAGCGTGGCTTATTCTTGCGGATGGTCAGATTTTCAAAGGAAACAGTTTCGGTGAAAAGGGTACTGTTATCGGGGAGGTTGTTTTCACAACCGGTATGACAGGCTATCAGGAAACTTTGACAGACCCTAGCTATTACGGGCAGATTGTCACACAAACATTTCCTTTGATTGGCAATTATGGGGTGAATTCTCAGGATGATGAATCTAATAAATCTTATGTCAGCGGCTATATTGTCCGGGAATGGTGCAATGCGCCGTCAAACTTCCGCTGTGAAGATAATATTGATAATTTTCTGAAATCTCAGCATATTATCGGCTTATATAACATCGACACAAGAAGACTCACAAGAACCCTCCGTGAAACAGGTGTGATGAACGGTGCTATTACAACTGAAGACCCGGAACAGCAGCTCTCTTCTCTTCTGGAAAAAATCAGAGCTTATGCCGTTGTGAATGCTGTCGAATCTGTTACCAATCCGGAAACAAAAACATATATTCCGGAATGTCAGGCGAATTATAAAGTTGCTTTATTTGATTTTGGATATAAAAGAAATATCCGTCAGGAACTCATCAAGAGGAACTGTGAAGTGATTGTTGTTCCTGCTGATACTACAGCAGAAACTATCAAAGTTCTGAATCCTGACGGAATTATGCTGTCCAATGGTCCGGGAGACCCATCGGAAAATATTCAGATTATTAAAAATCTGAAAGAAATTGCAGCATTAAATATTCCGATATTTGGTATTTGTTTAGGTCATCAGTTAATGGCACTTGCTCAGGGTGCAAAAACTGAAAAACTCAAATATGGTCACAGAGGTGCAAATCAGCCTGTAATTGACCTACAGTCCGGAAAAACTTATGTTACAAGCCAGAATCATGGTTATGCTGTTGTGGGTGACAGCCTGAATCCTGAAATCGGTGAAGTTTCTCACATCAACGCAAATGACAAGACCTGTGAAGGAGTCAGATATAAGAATTGTAATGCATTTACAGTTCAGTTTCATCCGGAAGCACATGGCGGCCCTCTTGATACAGCTTACCTGTTTGACGAGTTTGTTTCCAGAATGCAGAAAGGAGTAGAATAAATCATGCCATTAAGAAAAGATATTAAAAAAGTATTAGTTATCGGTTCTGGTCCTATCATCATCGGACAGGCTGCCGAATTTGACTATGCAGGCGCACAGGCTTGCCGTGCTTTGAAACAGGAAGGACTGGAAGTCGTGCTGATTAACTCCAATCCGGCAACTATCATGACAGATAAGGCAATGGCGGATAAAATCTATATCGAGCCTTTAACACTGGATGTTGTCAAGCGTGTAATCGAAATCGAAAAGCCGGACAGCGTATTGTCTACACTTGGCGGTCAGACCGGATTAACACTTTCTATGCAGCTGGCAGAAGAAGGCTTCCTGAAATCTCATAATGTAAAATTACTCGGTGCAAATCCGGAAACAATTCATAAAGCAGAAGACCGTCAGGCATTCAAAGATACTATGGAAAAAATCGGAGAACCCTGTATTCCCTCTAAAGTTGTCGAAACTGTTGAAGATGCAGTTGACTTTGCAAAAGAAATTCATTATCCTGTAATTGTGCGTCCGGCATTCACGCTCGGCGGAACGGGTGGCGGTATTGCTGATAACGAAGAACAGCTCCGTGATATTGCTACAAACGGATTAAGATTATCTCCTATCACACAGGTACTAATTGAAAAATGTATCAGCGGCTGGAAAGAAATCGAATTTGAAGTTATCAGAGACAGCAAAGGCAATGTTATCACTGTCTGCTCGATGGAAAACTTTGACCCGGTTGGTGTGCATACTGGTGACAGCATCGTGATTGCACCAGCAGTCACACTCTCTGACAGAGAATACCAGATGTTAAGAACTGCTTCTCTGAATATTATTTCCGAACTCAAAGTAGAAGGCGGCTGTAACTGTCAGTTTGCACT
>DJXC01000181.1 GCA_002449575.1 Ruminococcus sp. UBA7014 | reverse complement strand
GAATTGCTGTGCATAACTTTGCATCTGCCACAAATCCGGGCGGCGGTGTCAAAAATGGTTCACGGGCGCAGGAAGAATCTCTTTGCCGCTGTTCCACACTTTACCCTTGTCTGAATTCTGACGACCTGTGGCAGAATTACTATCAGTTTCACAGAAACCGCCATGATGTCCGTTATACAGACGCTTGTATTTATTCCCCTGATATTCTGATTATCAAGAATGATGACGATTTGCCGGAGCGACTTCCGGAACAAGAGTTCTGCAAAGTAGATATTTTAACTGTCGCTGCGCCTAATCTCCGCCAAAAGCCGTATAATGCCATGAACCCCGGTAAGGGCGAACCTGTCCGCCTGACTGACAGGGAACTTGCTGACCTGCACAGAAGCCGTGCTGAACATTTGCTTTCCGTTGCAGCAGCAAATCATGATGAAGTACTTGTTCTGGGAGCATTCGGGTGTGGCGCATTCCAGAACCCTCCTCGTGTTGTTGCCCAAGTCTACAGAGAAGTCCTCAGCAAAAAAGAGTTTAAAGACCGTTTTCTGCATGTAGAATTTGCAGTCTATCACACTGTCCGAGAAACTGCAAATTTTGAGGCGTTCCAGAGAGTATTTTCATAATTCTACATCTGTTGACTTTTTGTAAATAATACACAAAAATAAACACTGTTTTTTGCAACCTTTAGGGAAAGTCACGCATTCACCTTGACAATTCACCTGAACTATGCTATAATAAATATGTTGAAAGATTGTGCCTGAAAGGGGCTGTGTATTTATGGATGAAAAAATTATAATTACCTGTGACAGTGCGATGGATTTGAGTCCGGAACTGATAAAAGAATATAATATCAAAGTTCTGCCGATGGTTGTCAAAATGGACGGTGAAGAATTTCTGGATATTGAAGAGGTTTCTCCTGATGATATTCTGAGTTATCATGACCGTACAGACGACCTTGCTGTTACGTCTGCACCGTCAATGCAGCAGGCTTTCCGTTTCTTTACCCGCTTTGTGCATATGGGATATACTGTAATTCATTTTGCCTTGAGTTCGGGGTTGTCATCTGCCTATGCCAATGCGCTTGCCGCAGCAGAAAGTTTTCAGAAAGTACATGTCATTGATTCCAAAACGGCATCTGTGGCGGGTGGTTTATTGGTCATAGCAGCTGCGGAAATGCTCAAGGACGGCAAAACAGCAGAACAGATTATTGCAGAATCCAAAGAAATTATTCCAAGATTACAAGAACCGTTTCTTGTTGATGAAATTGAATTTCTGTACAAAGGCGGCAGAATTTCGGCTTTTTCCAATTTTGTTGCCGGATTGTTCAATGTCAAGCCCAGTCTGTATGTAGAACAGTCAGACGGTACATTAAAACCTGGTAAGCGGTATATGGGAAAATTTGAAAGTGTTTCGTCCAAATTTATCCGTGAAAGCATGGCAAATGCAAAAAATATGGATAAAAGACGTTTGGTGATTGGACATACCGGACTAAGCAATGATTTTCTGGAAAGCTGCAAGAGTGAACTTCAGCAGGTTTCTGATTTTGAAAAAATTTATATTATCCGTGCCGGCAGTACGATTACTTCTCATCTGGGAAAAAGTGCGCTGATTCTGGCATGGTATAATAAAAAATAATCCCCTGATTAGAAAAAAGCAGCTCTCCGGCTTTTGTCGGAGAGTTGTTTTTTTATATTTCGTGAATTTTCGCACGGATGATTTTTTTTGAAGCTGTTTTCGGAAATTCCGTTTCACGGAGAATCAGTTTCACAATGCGTTTTGCCGGAGGGAATTTCTGATTGATTTCATCAATTTTCGTCTGAATTTCGGTTTGTATATTATCGGATTCATAATCCGGATTTGGAAATACTTCGGCAGCAATTGCACCATCAAGCGCATAAACAACAATTTCTTTTACAGGTGCGAAATAAGCAAACTGATTTTCGATTTCCTCCGGAGAAACGTTTTCACCGTTGGCTAAGATAATCAGATTTTTCTTTCGTCCGGTAATGTATAAATAGCCGTCTTCGTCCTGATAGCCTAAATCTCCGGTACACAGCCAGCCGTCTGATGTCAGGGATTTTGCAGTTTCTTCGGGATTGTGATAATATCCCATCATGACGGAAGGACTCTTGACACGGATTTCATTTTCGTCTGTGATTTGCACCTGACAGCCGGGAACAATTCTGCCGACAGATTCCAGATGCGGACAGCCTTTGACACCTGTGCAGATACGGGGAGCGCATTCTGTCATACCATAGCCCTGCGCAATTTCAATGCCGAATTCCCGGTAGCCAAGAATGATTTCCGGGCTGAGATACGCACCGCCGGAATAAATAACACTGAAATTTTCACCAAATACTTCTTTGCCAACGGCGATTTTATCCGGATTCTGTTCTGCCATCTGGTTCATGCGGTTCAGGATAGAGGCGGAAATCATGGGAACAAAAGTAGCATCTGTCGGCTGAAAGAGTTTCAGGTTTTTAATAATTCTCATCATGGAATCATTGACACAGAGCATTCTGCCGTACCACAGCGCACAGAGAATATCACAGGTAAAACAGAATACATGATGTACTGGCAGAACTGTCAGACGCTTATTGCCGTGGAATCCGAGGTCAGGTTCACAGGTAGTATTATCTATCAGATTGGCATTGCTTAACATAACGCCTTTACTTTGTCCAGTTGTTCCGGAGGTAAACAGAATTGCTGCAAGCTGTGCAGCTTCCGGCGCACCGGAAGGCATTTTTCCGACATAGTCAGCAATCAGTTCCGGAATGTCAGAAAGCCGGATAAAATATTTTACAGCCGGACACAGTTTTTTCAGCGTTTCCAGTTCTTTGAAATGCTTTTCATCCAGAAAGACAATCACACTGTCTGAGCGGTTGATTTCATCAGCAATATGTTCCGCATTGTTGGCAGCATCCAGCGGAACAGAAACAAAGTTTGCACATTGCACGCCAAACCATGCTGTCAGATACAGGCTGCTTGTCGTGCCGACCAGTGCTGCATGAACCCGCTGTTCCGGAAATTTTTCCTGAAGCCATGTACCGAGTGCATCACAGTTTACCCGGAACTGATGATAGCTTGTATCCTGAAAAGCTTTCTTCACAATTTCACGAATAAAAATTTCTTCGCCGAATTTTTCATCTGCAAAGCATACTAAATCTTTAAGTGTTCTGACTTCTTTCATTCGGAAATCTCCTCAAAATAAGCAACAAGTTCGCCGACAGTTTTTTTGGAAGAAGCAATTTCCTCATCAATTTCACAGTCAAATTCTTCTTCGGCATCACCGAGCATAGAAACAAAATCATAGGAATTAAAGCCTAAATCTTCTGAAAAGCGGGCATCGGGAGTAATTTCTTCCGGGCTGACTTCTACATAATTACAGATAAATTCTTTCAGTTTTTCAAACATGATAACAAATCCTTTCATGAGTTTTTATT
>DJXC01000147.1 GCA_002449575.1 Ruminococcus sp. UBA7014 | reverse complement strand
AGAACCTTTGCCTTTTTCCTGACAGACCAGAACTTTCAGCTCTGTATCAGGAAATTCAGAAAGATATTTTGCTCTTTGTGCGACAACAGTTTCAATACCGCCGATATGCGGCGGATAAAATTTATTCACTTCCAGAATATGAAACATGTTTTATACCTCCGGCAGAAGTTCCTGATAAACCTGATATAATAATTCTGCACTTTTTTCCCATGAAAAAGATGCCGCTCGTTTTCGTCCCTGAACGCTGAGAACAGTTCTTAAATTCTCGTCTGTAAATAATCTGTGCATTCCCCATGCAATTTCTGTAATTTCTGACGGGCTGACAATAACGGCATCTGTTCCGGTGACTTCCGGCAGAGATGCCGCATCTGATACCAGAACCGGCGTACCACAGGACATCGCTTCCAGTGGCGGCATTCCAAACCCTTCATAAACTGACGGAAATACAAATGCCAGCGCACTGCTCATGAGTGTGCATAAATCTTCATCCTGAATATATTCCGTAAAGATAATATGGCTTTCCAGATGCAGGGTATGCACCAGACGGAAAATATTATCATACAGCCAGCCTTTTGCACCGGCAAGCACGAGTGCTGCCGGGTGTTCATGAACGGCTGCAAATTCTGCATAGGCATGAATCAGATTTTCCAGATTCTTGCGTGGTTCGAGCGTTCCGAGATACAGAAAATACTGTTCCGGAAGCTGATATTTTTTCCGGATTCTGCGAAATTCTTCCGGATTCCGGACAGGATGAAATTTCCGGGAATCGACTCCGCACGGAATCACCCTGATTTTTTCGCTGAACTGCGGATAATATTTGATAATTTCTGATTTTGAAAATTCTGAATCTGTCACAATCCTGTCAGCCCTTTTCATGGAGCTGACAAGTCCTAAGTCAAGCATATGCCGGGTTCTTGCTCTGACTGTTTCCGGAAACGCTTTATAAACCATATCATGCACAGTGACAACTGTTTTTCCGGAAACGCCCGGCGGAACGATATAATTAAAAAAATGAGTAATCTGGTGTTCTCTGCCGAAAAACAGTGAATATGGCACAGGCAGAAATTCTGAAATAATCCGGTAGCCGTAAGGAGAACAAAAAGCATGTTTTGCGCTGACATGACTGTCAAGATAGGGCTGTAACTCCTGCTTTTTGGCTTCAAGATTCTTGACAGCAAAATAATTCAGCGTGTACTGGTGTTCCGGGTGCAGATGTGTCATTGCCCTGACCTGTCCGGATTCACAGAAACCGATTCCGGTTTTTCTGCCGAGCAGAGGCAGGGCATCGAATGCAATCTTCACTTCAGTTCGGCTTTGGCGATTTTCAGGTCATTTTCCACCATTCTGTGAACGAGTTCCATAAAGTCAATTTCACGTTTCCAGCCGAGCTGCTTTTCTGCCTTTTCCGGATTGCCGAGCAGAACATCAACTTCTGCCGGACGGAAAAATTCTTTATTAATTTTTACAATAACTTTTCCAGAAGCTTTATCTACGCCCACTTCGTCAACGCCTTCGCCCTGCCATCTGATAACAGTACCATTTGTCAGATAGAAAGCAGTTTCGACAAATTCACGGACAGTTCTGGTTTCGTTTGTGGCGATAACATAATCATCCGGCATATCCTGCTGTAACATCAGCCACATTGCCCTGACATAATCTTTGGAATGTCCCCAGTCTCTTTTAGAGTCCAGATTGCCAAGTTCTACATAATCCTGCAAGCCTAGGCTGATTCTGGCAGCCGCTCTGGAAATTTTTCTGGTGACAAATTCCAGTCCTCTGCGTTCAGACTCGTGATTGAACAGAATTCCGGAACATGCAAATAATCCGTAACTTTCCCGGTAATTTTTGGTAATCCAGTGACCATAGAGTTTTGCAACACCATAAGGACTGCGGGGATAAAAAGGTGTTTTTTCAGTCTGCGGCATTTCCTGTACTAATCCGAACATTTCGGAAGTAGATGCCTGATAGAATTTTGCTTCCGGCTTGACAATCCGGATAGCTTCGAGCAGATTTGTCACACCGAGTGCATCAGTTTCGGCTGTATTGAGCGGAGTTGTCCAGCTTGATGCCACAAAGGACTGTGCTGCAAGATTATAAACTTCATCTGCCTGAGAAATTTTCATTGCTGTAATCAGGGAAACCGGGTCAGTCATATCGGCATAAATCAGATGAATTTTATCTTTCAGATGTTCGATATTGCCATAATCGACATTGGCTTTTCTTCTCCAGATGCCATATACTTCATAGCCTTTTTCAAGCAGAAGTTCTGCCAGATAAGAGCCGTCCTGACCAGTAATTCCAGTAATTAAAGCATGTTTCATGATAAAAAACCTCTCTTTTGTTTTTATATTATAATAATTCAGATTTCTTTTCTGCTTTGAGTTCGGCAAGGATTTTTTTAATATCCTGTGTCTGATTTTTATTGCAGATAAGTAGAGCATCATCTGTATCAACGATAACTAAATCCTGTACACCGAGCAGCGCAATCATTCTGCCGTTTCCGGCGACAGTACAGTTATGACTGTCAATGCTGAGAATATCGCCGTCCAGCATATTATCATTTTCGTCTGTCTGGTTAATGCGTTCCAGTGCAAGCCAGCTTCCGACATCATCCCAGCCGAAATCTCCGGGAATCGTGAAAATATGATTTGCTTTTTCCATCACACCGAAATCAATAGATTCCGAAGGCAGTTCCGGAAATTTGTGATTCAGAACTTCATGAAAATTTTCTGTGCCGTAGGCTTCTGCAATCGTCTGAAGACCCTGATACAGTTCCGGCATATATTTCTTGATGCTGTGCAGAATGCTGGAAGCTTTCCAGATAAACATGCCACTGTTCCAGAGATAATTTCCGGATTGCAGATACGCTTCTGCTGTCTGTAAATCTGGTTTTTCAACAAAGCATTCCACAGGATAAACGCCATCCTGTGCGCCATCCTGCTGATATTTGATATAGCCATATCCAGTTTCAGGATAAGTCGGTGTAATGCCGAGGGTTATCAGGGTTTTATCCTGCAAAGCTGCATGAGAAGCTTTCCGGAGGGTATTAATATAACTATGTTCATGATGAATTAAGTGGTCAGATGGCAAGAAAAACATAACAGCATCATCATATTTTTTTTGAATCAGCGAAGCCGCCAAACCAATTGCCGGAGCAGTATTCCGGGGACAGGGTTCTGCAATGACATTTTCCGGGGGCAAATCCGGAAGCTGTTCCTGTACCAGAGATAAATAATGTGCATTTGTGATAATATAAATATCTTTCTGAGAAATCAAAGGTGCAAGCCGTTTTACGGTTTTTTGAATCATGGTTTCTCCGTCAGATGTGAGTGACAGGAATTGTTTCGGACAGTTCTGACGGCTTTTCGGCCAGAAACGTTCTCCGACACCGCCTGCCATAATCACAGCAGTCAATCTCATAAATCCAAAATCTCTCTTTCTTTTGTAAATTTTATAAATCAGATAAAAGATATCTGATTATAATTATAGCAAACTGTTCCGGGACTGTCAATAGTTTCCGCAGAATTTAAGAAAAAAGACCGCACAGGCGGTCTTATTTTTCACATTTTTGTGATTATTTCATGTCGATATACTTTGCATAGCCTTTGAGATAGATGCCGCCGGAGATAACTGTCAGCAAAACAGAAATCCAAACGAGGACGGAAAGAATCATATCACTGACGGGAGTAAAAGGCAATGCATGAAAATCTGAAAAACCAGCCAAACAGATTAAAATCAAGACAATTGTCACCATTGTGAAAGCTGTTTTGAGTTTTCCCCAGATTCCGGCGGCAACAACAACACCTTTTTCAGCCGTGACAAGGCGCAGTCCGGAAACCATGAATTCACGGGCGGCAATAATCGTCACTGCAACACCATTGATAATATGATTATCTCTTGTCACATCCGCAAGACAGGCAAAAGCCGCCAGAACAAGAATTTTATCGGCTAAAGGGTCAGCAAATTTTCCGAATGTTGTGATTAAATTATACTTCCTTGCAATTTTGCCGTCAAGAGCATCTGTAATCGAAGCGGCGGCGAAAATTATTAGCGCAATCGTGAAATGATACGGAATCTCCCAGTATAAGAACAGCATGAAAAACGGAACGAGAAGGATTCTCATCAATGTCAGTTTATTCGGCAGATTCATCAGTTATGACCTCCCCTAACAAATCATAGTCGAGCGTATCGGTAATTCTGACTTTGACATACTGACCGGATTCGAGTTTTTCTTCGGAACTGAAAAAGATTTTTCCGTCAATGTCAGGGGCATCGGCTTCGGTTCTGCCGAAATAGCATTCTGCCCACTTGTCGAAACCTTCTACGACTGCTGTCTTTATGGTATCCATCTGCTGTGCATTATATTCCGCACTGATTTCCATCTGCTGTTCCATGATGATGTCAGCACGGTGCTGACGGATATCTTCATCAATCTGGTCAGGGAAGTTTCCAGCAGGAGTGCCGTCTTCCTGAGAGTAAGCAAAACAGCCCAGTCTTGTGAATTTCATATCCTGTACAAATTCTGCCAGATTGTTGAATTGTTCTTCTGTTTCGCCGGGGAAACCCGTAATCAGAGTCGTTCTGAGGACGACACCCGGAATTCTGTCTCTTAATTTCTGAATCAGTTCCCGAAGGCTTTTATTCGTGGTCGGTCTGTTCATGCGTTTCAGTACTTTATCATCAGAATGCTGAATCGGCATGTCGATATATTTCAGAATTTTTTCTTCTCTTGCAATAGTTTCGATTAATTCATCTGTAATTCTTTCCGGATAGCAGTATAATAATCTAATCCATTTCAAGTCCGGAATCTGACATAGTTTTGTCAGAAGTTCGCAGAGTTTGTTTTCATGATATAAGTCTTCACCATAGCGAGTAACATCCTGTGCAATGATATTTAATTCTGTCACACCATAAGAAACAAGCTGTTCTGCTTCTTTCAGAACGTGTTCCATAGGAACGCTCCGGAATTTCCCACGAATCATAGGAATTGCACAGTATGTACAGTGATTGGAACAGCCTTCTGCAATTTTCAGATAAGAGAAAAACGGCAACGTAGAAATGATTCTGTCTCCTGTCATTTCGACATCTGTTTTCGGGGAGAATCTGACAATTTTTTCGCCGTGCAGAACTTTATCCAGAATTTCAACAATATCTTTATTGTCACCGATTCCGATAACAGCATCTGCTTCGGGAAATTCCTTGACGGCTTCTTCTTTATAGCGTTCTGTGAGACAACCAGTCAGGATTAATTTCTTGACTTTTCCTTCTTCCTTGAGCTTTGCAATTTCGAGAATCGTTTCAATTGCTTCTTCTTTTGCGGACTGGATGAAACCGCAGGTATTCACAACTGCAACATCGGAATCACCAAATTCCGTGACAAGTTCATAACCATGAATTCTTAACTTTCTGAGCATTCTTTCGGAATCAACCAGATTTTTGTCACATCCGAGAGATACTACACCGACTTTAATTGCCATAAATTCTACTCCTTTCAGGAATTTTCGTCCTGTTCTGTATTCTGAAAATAATCTTCAACTGCTTTTTTAATATTAGAATAGTCATAGCCAAGCCGTGTCATGCCGGCAATCACTTTTTCTCTGGTTTTAAAATCTTCCGGGTCAGTGAGCTGACTTCCGTATTTTTTAGCAAGTACTTCGGGAAGATGTTTAAGGGACTGTTTTTGAAATTTCTGTACACACTGTTCTGTTAATTCTTTGTCAATGCCCTTGCGCAGAAGCTCCTGACGAACTCTGTAAATTCCGTAAAGCTTGCGCTCAACGAGATATTCTGCAAATTTTTTAGCGTATCTTCTGTCATCAATTGCACCACACTGCATGAGCTGTTCCATGACCTTGATGCATAACTGCTTGTCCTGATAAGTATGCATTAATTTCTGATACATCATGCAATACGAATAATCTCTGTCATCCAGCAGATAACAAGCCCGGCGGTAAGCCCGGCGGAATCTGGATTTTTTATGCAGTTCTTCGAGGGTATCTTCATCCAGAACTGTTCCTTCCTGCATATGATACTGACGCAGAAGTTCGCCGTCTATCTCATAGACGGCGTTTCCTGCGTGTACTTCGTAATATGTTTTTTTTCTGATAATTTCGGTAATTTTCATGGTTTATTCTGTCGGGTCAAATTCCTCGAAATCGTCCTCGGCATCCACATCAATGCTGACAGTATCATCAGAAGAACCGGATTCATCGGAATCAGAAGCAGTTGCTTTCAGTGCCTGAGAAGCAAGGACTTTTGCCTCATCTTCGTCAGAATTTCTAGCAGTCATATCAAGTTCGTTCATGTGTTCGAGAATTTTTGCCTCGACTTCCTTTCTGAAATTTTCATCGTCGGCGAGCATCTGCTTGACATTGTCACGCCCCTGACCTAATTTCTGTCCGTTATAGCTGAACCAAGAACCGCTTTTCTGAATAATATCAAGTTCGACAGCCAAATCCATAATTTCGCCTGTTCTGGAAATGCCTTTTCCGTAGATATTATCAAATTCGCATTCACGGAACGGCGGAGCAACTTTGTTTTTTACAATTTTGACTTTCATTTTATTGCCGATAGGTATCCCGTTTTCTTTGAGAATTTCGCCTTTGCGGACATCCATACGGACAGTCGCATAAAACTTGAGCGCACGGCCGCCGGGAGTCGTTTCCGGATTACCATACAGAACGCCGATTTTTTCACGAATCTGATTGATAAAGATAGCCACACACCCGGTTTTCGATACAACAGAAGTCAGTTTTCTCATAGCCTGTGACATCAGACGGGCAAGCTGTCCGACATGATTATCACCCATTTCGCCGTCAATTTCGGCTTTGGTAGTCATGGCGGCAACAGAGTCGACAACAAGTACATCAATTGCACCGGAACGAACCAGAGATTCCGCAATTTCAAGAGCCTGTTCACCACTGTCCGGCTGAGATACCAGCAATCTGTCAATATCGACACCGAGAGCCTTTGCATATTTGGGGTCAAGTGCGTGTTCTACATCAATAAAAGCAGCTTCGCCGCCCATTTTCTGGGCTTCTGCGACAATGTGCAGAGCGACAGTAGTTTTACCGGAACTTTCCGGACCATAGAGTTCGATAATTCTGCCACGGGGTACACCGCCCACACCGAGTGCAAGGTCAAGAGTCATAGAACCTGTCGGAATGACATCTACATTCATTTTTGCCTGCTGACCAAGTCGCATGACAGCACCCTGTCCAAACTGTTTTTCAATCATTTTGATAGCATGTTCAAGTGCAGCTTTCTTCTCTTCGGAAGAAGTAGGAGCTTGATACATACCGTTAGTTGCTTTCTTTTCTGCTTTTGCTTTAGCCATAATTCATAACCTCCTGAAATATCATCAGCATATTTTCTATATCATGATGATATTATAACACATGAGATGTTCAAAAATTGCATAACTAAAAAATTTTTCAAAAATTTTTTCCGGTGACAACTCTGTCTCTGTGTTCATAGTCCTGAAATACCTGAATATCGCCGAAATGATTAGATTTCAGAATTTTACTGACAGAAATGCCCTGTTTCCAGCCGATTTCATAAGCCAGCATACCGCCGGAATGCAGTACAGATTTCCAGAGATTTGTCACAGTCTGATAATAATCCAGACCGTCCCCGCCGCCGAAAAGTGCAAGTGCAGGTTCGTGCCGGACTTCTGTCTGAAGTTCCTGCATTTCAGCACTCGTCAGATAAGGCGGATTGCTGACAATGATATCCGCATTCTGAGCCTGTTCCGCAAAATTTCTGTCAAGTACATCTGCATGATAAAAATCAATGGCAAGATGATGATATTCTGCATTTTTCCGGGCATAGGACAAAGCCTCTCTGCTGATATCAACAGCAGAAACTTTTATATCCGGAAGGTGCTTTTTCAGGGCAAGTGCAATGCAGCCAGAGCCTGTGCATAAGTCTATGATATGATGTATTTTCCGGTTTCTGCACCAGTCAAGAACAATATCAACAAGCAGTTCCGTTTCCGGACGGGGAATCAGAACTCCATTTCCGACAAATAGTTTCAGACCATAAAATTCCCACTCTCCGAGGATATACTGTAAAGGTTCACCGTTGATTCGTTGCTGAATCATGTCAAGAAGCTGCTGTTTCTGTTCCGGATTCAGTGAGGAAGCGAAACGACTTCCTGTGATTTGTTCCATCATGCATTTCACATCAAAATCAGCATCCGGAATGCCGGAATCTTCGAGCATCCGGACGAATTCAGCATTTACCATAAATCGTCCTCAAGATTTTCCGGAATACAGGGTTTCATAGCTGCGATAGCAATTTCAATCTGAGAAGCGTCCGGTTCTTTTGTGGTGATTCTCTGAAGCTGTAATCCCGGATAAGAGATAAATTTTGCAATGGCACTGTTGCTTCTTCCAGCGAACTGGATACACTCAAATGAACAGCCTACAGTTATCGGCAGAAGACACAGACTGCATAAAAATCTCTGCCACGGAACTGTAAACGGCACAAGGCACATCACCAGAATACTGATGAATAATGTCAGGAAGATAAAGCTTGTTCCGCAGCGTGGATGCAGACGGACTTGTTTCTGTACATTTTCGACAGTCAAAGGCAGACCGGCTTCAAAACAAGCAATCGTCTTATGTTCTGCACCATGATATTCATAAGTTCTTCTGATATCTTTCATAGTACTGGTAACTGCCATGTAGCCGACAAAGATAATAATCTTGATAATGCCTTCTGAAAATGATTGCAGAATTCTGTTTGCTGTCAGTGGTTTTATCAAGCCGACGAGCCATTTCGGCAGAAACAGAAATAATGCAAGAGAAGCCACAACACCCAGTACCATACCAATCATCATGATAGTTTCGACTGTTTTTTCGTTAAAGTGTTCATCAAGCCATGCTTCCAATTTAGAAGGCTGTTCTTCCTGTTCAATTTCTTCTTCGGTCATCTGTTTTTCAGCAGATTTCATCAGACAGCGATAGCCGTCCGCCATAGAGAAGATAAAACTATAGCAGCCACGAATCAACGGTACTTTCCGATACCAAGGCTTATTTTTACCGCCTTTCAAGTCCCATGTTTCCACGTCAATAGTACCGTCCGGAAGGCGGCAAGCCATTGCACCTTTGTAAGCTCCTTTCATCATAACGCCTTCGATAAGAGCCTGACCGCCGATTTTGCTTTTATGGGGATTCAGGGGGCAGGCATCAGGATTCTGCTTGATTTCTTCGCTCATAAACTCACATCCTTAACATAATATTTTAGTTCTTCACGATAAATCAGAATTTATCTTTATGTTCTTTAGCGGCATCATATTCTATTGCTGGCATATCTTTTAATGATTCTGTCTGGCTGGCAACAGCAGACGGAATTATATACCCCATTTTATCATACTTCTGTTTCACACGCACCTGTAATGGGTGAAATTCAGGGTATCCGTGTTGTAATTTGAGATAACGCTGTTTTTTTTCATGCAGATATGCCAGATATGCATTGACAGCAAATAACACCCAAACCGGTATGATAGCAAACGCATCTATATCATTTATGATTGTAAGCAGTATCAACGATGAAACAGCCGCTCCAATCAGGTTTTTCCGCCATATTACAAGGATAACAGCAATCAAAAGATATACTGCGACCACTTGGAATTTTCCCCTTAGAAATATATCAAGCAATTCCGAAGACAGATAGGAGAAATTCACTAATAGATATATCATACGATAATTCTGCATGATTTTTTGATAGGAAAGACAAACACAGCGATTGCTCTCATATTCTTTTACTGCTTCCTGTACTTCCCATTCTTCTTCCTGAGAGCAATAAACAACAAATTGGTGATAAGCTTCTTCAGGTAAATTCATATCAGCTTCTCCCTTATTTTTTCAGTTTTCGTGCGATTCCGGGGGCAGAGTAATCAGAACAGTTGTTCCGACACCCTCTTTACTGG
>DJXC01000244.1 GCA_002449575.1 Ruminococcus sp. UBA7014 | reverse complement strand
TCCATAAGGTTTTTCATAATAATGTTTCCGGCATTTTTAGCTCTGGTAAACCCTGTTTCCACCATGGCAAACCCTGCCTGCATAAAGAAGACCAGAGCTGCACCAATCAGAAACCAGATACCGAAAATTTCCGAATCCACATTTGTCATAACGTCTTGCAATACATCCATTTGACTCAATCCTTTCTGAAATAAAAAAGATGCTGACACATGCTTCTTTGCATGAATCAGCACCTTTGCTGTTTACAGTTATTAGTATACAGAATTTTTCTGGATTTGTCAACTGGCAGTTCTGTATGAAATTCTCACAAATTTTCCGGATTTTTATAGAAAGCAGACAAGCGGGGCTGTTTTCTCCTGTCTGAAACTTATTTTTTTAAGCCAAGTTATTTTTGACTTTTTTAGAAAAAGAAAAACGCCTGAAAAACAAAGTCTGCTTTTTATAATTCATAAGTGGATAGAATCCGGAGAGCGACTTCTTTCCGGGTAGAGCGAGTATCCATTGCCTGTTTTTCGATATATCTGTGTGCTTCCGGCTCTGTGAATTTCAGATACTGCATCAGGGCGCATTTAGCACGATTAATCAGCCTCATTTCGTCGATTTTTACCATTAATTTGGAATTTTCCCGTTTCAATCCCAACATACGGGAACGTGTAGCTTCCACCAGACGAATAGACTGGTGAAACAAATTCCGGTTCATGGGTCTGGAAACCACACAGACACCATAATCGCCGACTTTATCAGCGACATCATCTGCAATATCCGCCTTGCACAGCAAAATAATTCCGGAATTGGTATTTTCGGACATGGTAACAGAAAGTTCAT
Source organism: Ruminococcus sp. UBA7014 (assembly GCA_002449575.1). Classification (GTDB taxonomy): domain Bacteria; phylum Bacillota; class Clostridia; order Oscillospirales; family Ruminococcaceae; genus UBA3855. The sequence goes on along the minus strand of DJXC01000244.1, from coordinate 6,709 downwards.
GACCGAATTCATCTTTCAAGGGGGTATTGATGATAATCAGGGCATATTCTGTATTCTGCACCATGCGCCGTGCTTCGCTTCCGCTTGCTGTTGCGGTCAGATTGGTATAGCCATAAGAATGCAGAAACTGTGCGATAATTTCCATGCCTTTGTCAGAACCGGAGATAATCAATGCTCTGTCCATGCAAAATTCCTTTCTTTATTATTCAGATAAGAAATACTGTTGTTCTTCAAACAGAGCCTTGTCTTCAGCGGCATCATAAAGGGCGAGCTGTTTTGCGATATTTTGATAAAAATTCCGGCGGATTTCTTCCGGCAGATTTTCCTGAATAAAAGTACTGTCTTTTGCAAGGTCATAAGCTGCCTGGAGTGTGGCAGGCAGGGTGGTAAACTGTTTTTCTTCGGCAGTGACACGAAGGTCTTCGGAAAGTTTCAGATGTCTTCTGATGCCATCCATTCCGGCAGCTAACAGCAGACGGAATGACAGATATGGATTACAACAGCAGTCTGCACTGCGGATTTCAATTCTGGCAGGTTCACCGTCATTGTCATGCAAGCGAATCATTGGCAGACGGTTTTCGAGTGACCAGTTAATATGATTAGGCGCACCACTGTGCCGCAGACGGGTATAGGAATTGACAATCGGGTTAAAAAATACGGTCATTTCTGGCATATGCTCCAGAATGCCGGCAAGAAATGCTGCACCCTCTTCGGACAGCTGCTGATTTTTCATCTGGAAAATATTTCTGCCGTTGTTTTTGATGCTGATAATAATTGTCAGCGCACTGCCGTAAGTACCGCTGAGAGGTTTCGGCATAAAAGAAGCATACAATCCGTTCTGAGCGGCGATTGTTTTCACGACAGTTTTATAATGCACCATATTGTCAGCAGCCGTGACGGGTTCACTGCATTTGAAATCAATTTCGTTCTGACCAGGTCCGTATTTATGGCAGGAACGCTGCGGATGCAGTCCCATTTCTTCGAGGGACAGGCAGATTTCACGCCGGGCATTTTCGCACTTGTCGAGTGGTGCAACATCCAGATAGCCAGCATGGTCATGCGGAATTTTTGTAGGTTTTCCTTCGTCATCACAGTCGAATAAATAAAATTCGCTTTTTGTGCCGAATTCGCAGGAATAGCCTTTTGTATATAATTTCTGAATATATTCCTGTAATGTATGGCGCAGTTCTCCGGCATAATGAGAACCGTCCAGATTTTTGATACTACAGAAAAATCTGACGACTCTGCCGGATTTGGGTCTCCACGGCAAAACTGACAAAGTAGAAATATCCGGCACTAACAGCAAATCCTGATAGCAGTCGGAAAAACCTGCTGCATCGAGCAGAATGCCATGTGAAAACGCTCTGGGAAGTTCGCCGGGCATGATGGCAATATTTTTCAGGTTGCCCTGCATGTCGCAGAATGTCAGACGGATAAACTTGACATCATTTTCCGTCACAAAATCAAGAATTTCTTTAGGTGAAAAATTCATGCTTCATCCTCCTTGTATGATTACCAGTAAAATTCTCTGAAAAAAACGGCTTACAGTACACACTGCAAGCCGTTCTGTGCTTTGTTTTCTTATGTCTGATTTTCGTAAACGGCTATAATTTTCCCCAGATACATCTTGTGCATGGCATCTTTTGCATAATAATCCTGTAAAAATTCTTTCTGTACAAAAGAAGCTTCATGCAGCATTTGTGCATAAACTTTTTCGCAGACGAATACAAGCTTTGCTTCAGCGAATGTGACAGTACCATCAAGAACAACAGGAGTCAGTCCGGTTTCCTTCGCCTTGTCAAAATCTCTGCCGGAATGACTGCCGCAGAAAGCAAGGGCTTTTCTGTAAGCTTCCGGGAACACACTGACAGTAAACAGCTTTTCTTTCTCCATATAGCTGAATGTATGCCGTGAAGTACGCACATAAGCCGTCAAAGTGGGTTCGTTCCAGATTTCACCCATTGCCCCCCAGGAACAAGTCATTGTATTATAATCTTTCTCTGTACCGGAAGTCAGCAGAAACCAGCTGTTTCCAATCATAGTAAACGGATTGAACTGTAATTCTTCTATACTTTTTCTGATAAAAGCCATTTCTTTCATCCTTTCTGAAAAATATGATACTATATTCTATGCAGAAAACAGCAGCGAAATACTCCGCCGCTGTTCTGGAATTCTGATAATTATGCGCTTTCTGTAGCATTGTCTGCATGATTGGGGGAAAGATTTTCGATTTCTTCTTCATCAAAATCGAATTCCAGTTCTTCGCCGCAGTTAGGGCAGACGGTTTCGCCCTCTTCGAGCATACGTTCATCAAGCAGAATGACTTTGCCACAGGTAGGGCAGACAGTTTCATACTCTTCTTCATCGAGAAAATCGCCGTCAGCCTCTTCTGTCTCTTCGTCAGCAACAATATCTGGTTCGTCAACAACAATATCCGGTTCTTCGGTTTCTTCTGCATCAGTTTCAGCAGCATCTGCCTTTTTTTCCGGCTGTTTTTCCGGATAGTAGTACTTGATTTTTGTCTCAGAAGAAGGACATGCACCGCAGCCGACTTCTTCATTATCGACAAGGTCTTCAATAACGCTTAAATCCTCATCAAGAATGCTACAAAGTTCTTCGAGTTCTGCAACACGTTCTTCGAGTTTTTTCGCATAAGCAGCAGATTCTTCGAGTGCTTCATAAACAGCACCAAACAGCTTGCCTTCTCTGGATTCAGGATGCACGCCCATCCCTTCCATCAGACCTTTTAAATATGCAATTTTTTCCATTACTTTGCACGCTCCATATATTCTCCGGTTCTGGTATCCACACGAATTATATCGCCTTCATTGATGAACAGCGGCACACGGATTTCTGCACCGGTTTCAAGAGTTGCGGGTTTAGAAGCATTAGTAGCAGTATCGCCGGCAAATCCGGGGTCAGTCTGTGTTACCTGAAGGTCAACGAAATAGGGCGGTTCTACGCCGAATACATTACCCTTGTAGGACAATACTTTAACAACCATTTCTTCCTTGACAAACTTAAAGTTAGAGCCAAGTTTTTCTTCTTCGATTGCAACGTCTTCCCATGTTTCTGTGTCCATGAAATGATACAGGTTACCATCTGCATAGGAATACTGCATATCTTTTCTTTCGATGAAAGCAGTAGGGAATTTTTCTGTCGGGTTGAAAGAACGTTCTACCACTGCACCAGTGATGACATTCTTGAATTTGGTTCTGACAAAAGCTGCGCCCTTGCCGGGTTTTACATGCTGGAATTCTACTACCTGAACAACGTTTCCATCCAGTTCAAATGTCACGCCGTTTCTGAAATCGCCTGCTGTAATCATAAAATAAAAACCTCCGTAATTTTTTAATATAATACTATTTTACACCAAAATGAGAAATTTTGCAAGAGTTATTCCGAAATATCAGAGACAAATCAAACTATTTGGAATATTTGTCAAATTTTCACATGAATTTTTGGTAATATGCACGAAATCTTCAATACGAACACCGAATTTTCCGGGGAGATAAATACCCGGTTCGATAGTAACGACCCCTCCGGCAGGGAGAAGATTGTCTCTGTTGGGTGTGGCGACAGGATATTCATGAATTTCAAGTCCTACACCATGACCGAGAGAGTGACCGAAATTATCACCATATCCGGCTTTGATGATAACATCACGAGCAGCCGCATCGAGTTGCTTTCCGGTAATACCGGCTTTGGCGGCGGCTCTGGCAGTATCCTGTGCAGTGCGGACAATTTCGTAAACCTCACGCATTTCCGCTGATGGTTCACCCACACACACTGTTCTTGTCATATCACTGTGATAGCCGTCCACGACTGCACCGAAATCCATCAGGACAAAATCGCCTTTTTTGATTTCTCTGGAATCCGGGACACCGTGCGGCATAGAAGTATGTGTGCCAGTGAGTGCGATTGTCTCAAACGATAAATCTTCTGCGCCGTGGCTTCTCATATAGAAGTCAAGAGCTAAAGCCACATCAATTTCCGTCATGCCTGCATGAAGTCTTTCCAGAAGTGCGGCAAGTGCATCTTCTGCAATTTTCTGTGCCGCCATGATTTTTGTCAGTTCTTCGGCAGACTTGACAGTTCTTAAATCATAGAGAGCCTGACTTAATGTATTATCTGTCAGGAATTCATAATTTTTCATATGATTTTTCAGATTATCGCATCTCTGGAGTGTCAGACTCTGTGCTTCGAGTGCGACAGTTTTTGCGCCGTGTTTTTTGAACAGTTCATCAAACTGCCGGAAAATTCCCGGTTTCTGTTCGATAACTTCGCAGTGCTTCACGACTTCCCTTGCTTTTTCGATATAACGGAAATCAATTATCAGATAACACTGTTCCGGAAAGACAATCACATATCCGGCAGAAGATTTCATACCTGTGAGATATCTCCTGTTAATATCATCTGTAATCAGGGCGCAGTCCGCCTTACCCTGCAATAAATTCACTAAATTCTGAATTCGTTCTTTCATGCTTCTTTCATCTCCGATAATGCTTTGACTGCCAAATCATAGCTCAGAAGCCCGAAACCGGAAATACTTCCGGCGCAGACAGGTGCAATCACGGACTTTGAGCGGAATTCATCTCTTGCAAAAATATTGCTGATATGCACTTCAATGACTGGAATTTTAATTGCCTTGATAGCATCTGAAATCGCATAGCTGTAATGGGTATATGCACCAGCATTGAGTACCACTCCGGCGAATTCTTTTCTTGCTTCATGCAGTTTGTCAATCAGTGCGCCTTCATGATTGGACTGAAAAATTTCAGCTTCCATGCCGAGTTCTCTTGCATAGTCCAGAAGATGCTGATTCAGTGTTTCAAAATTGGTATCTCCGTAAATGCCAGGTTCACGTTCACCGAGCAGATTCAGATTAGGTCCATGCATAATTAAAATCTTTTTCATAAGCTCACTTGCTTTCTTTCTTATTTTTTGCCGGAAGATATTGATATCTTTTCGGCAGAAAAGGGACTTCCAGAACTCTCTTGATACACAGGAATTCATGACCTTTCCAGTTTTCACGCTGCATCGGCTTGACATAGATACTTTTCACTCGGAACAGATTTGCACCCCAGATGTCTGTATAAATCTGGTCACCGACAACACAAAGCTGTTCTTTGGGCAGATTCATCTGTTTCATAGCCATGCGGAATCCTCTGCCCAGCGGCTTCAGGCTTTCACATACACAGGGAATTCCGAGCAGTTTTGCGAACGGCATCACTCGTGGTTCATGATTATTGGAAATCAGCCGCAGGCGGATTCCTGCCATTTTCATTTTGTTTACCCATTCCCGGACACCTGCCGCCGGAACAGGGTTATCATGTGTCGTCAGGGTATTGTCAATATCAAGCAGCAAACCTTTCACGCCCATTGTTCTGAGTAGTTCCGGGGTAATATCACAAACTGACCTGACTGCAATTGTTGACTGAAACATCCGGCATTCACCTCCATACAGAAAAAACAAGGGCGCACCGAAAAGGCACACCCTTGCAATTCATCCTAGCTTATTAATATTTGCGCTTGCGAGCAGCCTCAGACTTTTTCTTGCGTCTTACCGAAGGTTTTTCGTAATGTTCTCTCTTACGAACTTCAGCAATTACGCCGTCTCTTGCGCAAGTTCTCTTAAAACGCTTTAAAGCAGTATCCAGAGATTCATTCTTGCCGACACGAACTTCTGCCATTTCTGATTCCCTCCCTTTGTTCAGAGGTTCTGCCTGTACGAAACAGGCAGTATACTAAACCCTTTTCAGGGATAGTTTGCAACCAATTCTTTTCTCTTCACATTCATTTTTCTGACGAATGGCATATGTTTATTATAGCACACAAGCTTTATTTTGTCAATAGAATTTTGCAGATTACAGAAACTTTGTTATTTTACCACAAAATTCACGAGCTTATTTTGTACATAAATCTGCTTGACGAGTGTTTTGCCGGCAGTTGCTTCTGCAATTTTGGGTTCTGCAAGAGCCTGTGCCAGAACAGCATCTTTTTCTGCACCGACAGCAATATTCAGCTTGGTCTTGACTTTACCGTTAATCTGAACAACAATTTCCACAGTTTCATCCACACAGAGGGATTCGTCATATTTTACCCATTCCTGTTCGTTGAGGACACCGCCGAAATTGCAGATTTCATAAATTTCTTCTGTCAGGTGTGGAGCGAACGGGTTCAGCAGAATCACGAGTGTACGATATTCCGCTTTGTTAATGCTGCCTGTTGCATAGATGTCATTAATCAGCTTCATCATGGCAGCAATGGCAGTATTAAATTTCAGAGATTCAATATCTTCGGAAACTTTCTTGATGGTCTTATGGAATGCAGAAGTCAGTTCCGGACGGTAAGAATCGCCATCTGTCAGGATTTCCTGCAATGCCCAGACACGGTCAAGGAATTTTTTACAGCCTCTGATACTGGACGGACTCCACGGAGCAGTTTTTTCAAAATCGCCAATAAACATTTCGTACAGTCTGAGGGTATCTGCACCATACTGACGGACAACATCATCCGGATTAATAACATTTCCTCTGGACTTGGACATTTTTTGACCGTCTTCGCCGAGAATCATACCGTGAGACGTTCTTCTCATATAGGGTTCTTTATAAGGAACAGCATTAATATCATACAGGAACTTATTCCAGAATCTGGAGTACAGCAAATGCAGTGTTGTATGTTCCATACCGCCGTTATACCAGTCAAC
>DJXC01000083.1:1647-6415 GCA_002449575.1 Ruminococcus sp. UBA7014 | reverse complement strand
CATATAAAGGCGCAGTAGCATACTTAAAATGTATCAAAATAGATGTCTTCTCCTTCTATTGAGAAAGAAACAGGGTCAGTCTGATAATAGTTTCCGTAAATATCATTGATGCAGAAAGCATATAAATAATCGCCGTCTGGCAGAGTCTCGAAATATAATTCCGTATCGCCGTCATATTCGTATTCTTCGCCGTAGTAATAATAAGAATCATCAGAATTCAAATCATAGGCAGTATACAAAGGCGTAATAATATCGCCTTCCTGTAATTCAGTCGTGATTCTGGAAACAGCACCGCTTTCCTCCTGACCGTTCCAGATGTCAAGCATATATACTTCCGTTGCTTCTTCGTCATAGACAAATCTCAGATAAGTCTCCTCATCATTGAGCAGTATCGGAGAGATGTAAATATCATAATCTTCACATTCTTCAAACAGATACGCCGACAAGAACTGGTCATCGGCAAGACAGAACCAGTAACCGTCGAAATTATCAGAGAACACACCGGCTTCCCAGTCTTCCAAGATTTCACCGGTAAAGCCGAATTCTATCATTTCTTCGGATTCTGCATCCAGAAAATAAACAGCCGCTTCGATATAATCCGTATTATAAAGACTTTCTTCCGATAGTGAAAACCAGTAATTTCCATCTTCATCGAATGTGGGTTCATCTATAAAGCTGATTTCTGCATTTGTTCCGGCACTGAAATCGTCGGCATAATCCCATTGTGAATTCAGACTCAGCAGATAATTCAGAGTTGTATTGTCTGAACTTGTCGTATATTCCTCTGCACTCCAGTGATTTGTAAACAAATCCAGAACAGATTGATTTTCATAATCGCTGATATTTCCGGAGTGTACTGCACCATATGCAATTTTATCGACCAGTCCCAGATAATAGGCACTCAGGCAAACATCTTTGAAAATACTCAGTTCCTGCGAACCGTCCTGCACCTGCAACGGATAATAAACCGACAATCCGCAGGCATCGGCATGGTCAGTGCCTTTTATCTGATATGCCACGGCATCAGAAAGAGCCTGTAATGCTGTCTGGGCAGAACTGCATTTTTCTTTTCCTGCCCGTAACAGTCCGGCAAGGTCAATCATATTGGTATAGCCGGAGATTCTGTTATTTCCGCCGAAATTATCTGCTGAAGAAATCTTTCTTGCAATCTCTGAAAAATCAGCATTATTCTCTGTTATCTGATATAAATCCTCTGCGTAGCTGTCAAATGCGGAAATCAGACTGTCTATTTTGGATAAATCAATCACTGAAAGTGTAGCACTGTCTTCTTTTCCGATTTCCTGACAGTCTGCATAGAAGGCATCACAAATCACTTTTCCGATTTCCAGACCGTCACAATCCGGATGTTCTGCAAGATAATCTCCTATAACAGTATAATTCCAGCCATAGCCAGGCTCTATTTCCTGCGAGGCTATCATATAGTCCGCATGTGTTCCCAGAATTGCCGCTGTTTCTGCGGTGGACATCAGACAGGCATCAAATCCGATAAAAGAAAACGGTTCTGTCATATCATCATAAACACTGTAAAGCGCAGCATCCATTTCTTTCAGGAGCAGAGAATCATCATCTGCTGTCTCATCAAAACAAATGCCGTTGATGCTTCCGCTGCCGTGATTCCATAGAATCAGCCCCATATTGGCTGACGGATATTCCGCAACGCCCCATTTCAGGAAATTTGCAAGAGCCTGACTGTCTCCCATGCTGACGGCATCATCTGACCAGATTTCTGTCATTTCGCCGTCCTGAATCAGCCATCTCTGAGCAGAATCAGGATTGATTTCGTCATAATACCAGTCAGATGCACCGCCAGTCTGTACAATATAGCGGACATTTTCGCCTGTAGATGCTTCCAGCATTTCTTCTATATCCGTAGAGGCACAAAAAAGATTGGATTCCAAATCAGAACCGCACAGATAAACAAATACAGTCCATGTGCCTGTTTCTCCCATCGGAACGGTCTGTGAACGAACAGAACGATTGATGGAAAGCGTACTGTTCTGATTTGCCGGAACACTTACGGAGTTGACAATTTTATTTTCCTCGGTGATTTCCGCAGTTTCGGAACTGTTTTCTGTTTCGGAACATGCCGAGATACCAAACATCATAAGCATTGCTGTCAGTATTGCTGTTATTTTTTTTAATTTCATAGAAACTCACCTCTCTGACAATATTTTTCACTTTTATTTTATCATAGAACTTCTGATTTGCCCAGTACCTCTGCGGGTACTCTATTCAGAAAATAATCAGCTTTTCTGATGTGGTTTTTTTTCTGTCTTCTTATAGAGAAATTTATCATTGTGAAGCTGAATTTTCAGACTTCCGGCTGTAACATAGTCATTAGCTTCTTTTTTGGACGTGACAGATTTCAGGTCAGACCACATAACAGCAACTACAATTCCGGCGATGACTGCCCCGATTATCAAACTGATGCTAATCACATAAAGAATTAAATACGCAATCACGCTGATAATTGTCATAATCAGTAAAAATTTCTTGATTGCCTGACCTTTGTCAAGCGGAAGATTCCCAACAAATTTTCCGGTTTCGCCGTTCATGGCAAACTTGTAGACCGTGCCGTTCCAGCTTATATTCAAAAGCCATACAGGATAAAGCGCATATTTTACTGTGGCATTTTTCAGATGAAGCTGAACTTTTTCCGTGCTGACACTTTCATAGCCGGTGACAGTCTTTTTAAAAGCTTCTTCCACGCTATTTTTGATACGCTTGTCAGCACGTTCCCTGCTCTGCTCCGAGTCGACATCATATCTATCAGCAAGGTATCCGGAAAGATACGCTGTCTGGAATGTTACTGCATTTTTGAAATCAAATGGTTCAATAGATTCCATTAAATCATCATCCATTTTGGAAGACCCGTCAACGGGAATCCTTTCAAAGTCCATCCGTCCTTTGCGGAAAGCAGAATAATAGCTTTTTTCATGATAATCAAAATTAGCATCACTCCATTTTTTAGATTTATGTGCCTTGAACGTAACAGAAGCATCTGCTTGGGCATCGAACAGCCACACCGGAACATATACGCCTTTGATTTCATCAATCTGGTGCTGACTCCGGAAAATTTTCGGGAGCAGTTTTTTTCCTTCAAAATGTTTGAGCAGAGCAGATTTGGCATTCTCTTTGTTCAGTTTGAACGGAATTACATAATCGGGGCGCAAATCGCCGGAAAACTGTCCTGTCATGATAACCGGATTATCACAATAAGGACATTTGGAAGCTCCTGTTGTCTGTTCGGCGATGATTTCTCCGCCACACGACTGACAGCGATAGACATGCATATTTCCGATTTCTTCCTGATTCCATTCTTCGGTGGAAGAATCCCAGTGCATCTGGGATTCTGACTGAACAGTTTCTTCCTGTTCGCTGACGGCTTCTATTGTAAATTCGGCATCGCAATAGGGACATTTCATTTGTTGGCTTTCTGCGCTGAATTCCACTTTTCCGCTACAGCAGGGGCATTTATATTCTAAAACATCGGACATGATTTCTGTCTCCTTTTGCAAAAAATTTTATTTTTAAAAAAAGCCTGACAGATGGGAACTATCAGGCTTTGTGTAAATTTTTATTGATTTTTGATTTTCATCATCTGTTTATTCTGCTGCGAGGGCAGCCATAGTTGCACCTAATTCTTCAGGTGTACCGTCAAATACTACAAATGTAGTTACAGAACCGTCTTTTCCTGTCAGAACCAGTGTTTCATCATCAGGCATTTCCCAAGTAAACACAGCATCCCCAAGATAGAGAGAGTCCGCATCAGCAGACCATTCTACTTCTCCGCCTGCCAGTTCGTTATTTTCATCCAGTGCCGCTAAAGTAGCAGTATCTCCGTCAAAGATAAGTCCGGCAGGTGTGCCTTCATCGTCCTGACCAGCCCACAGTGTGTCAGCAAAGTAACTGCTGTAATCATCGTCATCGCCTGCCCCTGCATCATCAGCATCAGCAGCATCATCAGCATCAGCAGCAGGTTCTACTTCTCCGATTGTGACAGCAGCACCGATAAAGGTAGCAGCATCGTCTTCAGTAGTCTGAGACATTTCGATTTTTTCTCCATCAATGGTCAGGAACAGAGAGGACATGTCTTCGGAAATATCCCATCCCATTTCCAGAACGGGTTCATAGCCTGCATTATAAAGTGTGATATTATCATAATCCATGCCCCAGTAAAGTGTTTCTACAACAGGATTTCCTTCATTGTCAATAGAAGCCCAAATCATTTTTTCTTCAAACATAGCCAGAACCAGACCGGAATCTGTAGAATCTGTGCCGAACCAGTAAGTTTCATTCAGAGCTTCTGCAACTGTCTTAGCAAAGGACATTTTTTCGAGTTCTTCTACAGCAGCATCAATAGAATCAGCATCGGTCTGTGCCATAACAACCGTATCCATGATAACCATTGTATCGGATTCTTCGTCATATTCCCAGTCGAAACCGCCGATTTCGTCAGTAAGTTCTGCATCGGAATAAATAAAGATATGGCTTGCATCTGCTGTAATATCCCAGTAGCCTTCTACTTCGCCGCCGTTGTCATCTGCAAAATAGATTTCATCTTCGCCGAATGCCAGAACATAGCATGTGTACTCTGAATCCATGCCGACCCATACGGTATTGGAAACTGCATCCAGTAATTCTGCGGCGAGTGCAGCGGCTTCATCGTCAGCAGCAGTATCATCAGCAGCAGCGGGAGCTTCTGTTGCAGGGGCTTCGGTGGGAGCTTCTGTTGCAGCAGGAGCTT
>DJXC01000083.1:0-1578 GCA_002449575.1 Ruminococcus sp. UBA7014 | reverse complement strand
CTGTTGCAGCAGGAGCTTCTGTTGCCGGAACAGCATCAGCAGCCGGTGTTTCTTTGGTTTCAGTGCTGCTGCCACAAGCAGTGAAAGCGGTCATAGCAAATGTCATAGCTGCCAGTACAGCAGCAACTTTTTTCAGGTTTCTCATAATTAAATCTCCTTATTAGTAATTCTCAAGATTATAGTTTTCCGGAATTTTTCCTTTTAGAAATCAGGAGGAAAATACACAATGAGCAGGAGTGTATTTTGATTTCTTTGCCGGAAACCATTCCGGAAACTATATTTATATCATATCAGCACAATAGCTGATATTTTCGGGATTAAAGATTAAGCTGTTCCAGCTCGTTTGCAGTAATTTCCACAAGCTGTTCTATTTTCTTGGCATTGTTTCCGAACACTCCGGAAAGCCTTGAAAAACCATCTGTCAATTGTTCAAGCACTTCGTTGACAACCATATTCTCCACACCAGCAGGCTGATTTTTATAAACCTGCCATTGGGTGTAGGGCGGTTTGGACATCTGCGCCTGCATCAGCCAGATTTGATTATTTCTATCCAAAGGCGGAAATGTAATGACTGTCGTCAAACCATGCTTTGTCAGAGACGGCTGACCTGCAGTGAAGGTTTTATCCTGAATCTGCTCAAAAAGTTCTTCGAGCGTATAAGCACGGCTGGTTTTCAGTTTTTGGATTTTAAATCCAAAAGCCATAAAATCACTACCTTTCTGTTTATTCTTTATGATAAGAAATAATTCCGGCGGGTTCTTCTTTAAGGAATTCACCATATTCTTCAACAAAAGCCGCCATTCTGAAGCCGGCTTCGATTTCGTCAGAATGTTCTTTTGTCATGACCAGTCTTAAAAAGTGGGCATCATCAGTAACATGATTCTGTAAAGCCTGAATGATAAAATCATCTTCCGGATTGATTTTCTTTTCATGATTTCCGAGTTTCAATATCATATTGTTTTTGTCGAATTGTACTTGTTTTTTTAGTCTCATAGTTCTCCCCCTTTCCGGTGGATAATACCTAACTGCAAAACTTTTCGTTCAGCTTCGGCACGGTTTTTTGCACCGAGTTTCTGATAGATGTTTCTGTTATGTTTTTTCAAGCCATCATAGGAGATACCGCATTCATTGCAGATTTCCTGCATAGAAAGCCCCTGACAGAGCAGGCTGAGTACCTGTGTTTCACGGTCCGTGAAATAAATATCCGGCTTTGTCACATAATTCAGATAATCTGGATAAGCAAGAGCCATCTTCTTGGCTTCATTCATTATCGCTTTCAGAAATTCTTCCGAAATATCTGTTTTTTCAAGATGCATCAGCAGAGGCAGAACCGCTGTGCCTTCCAGCGAAAATACCCGCACAAAGTGGAATTCTTCTGCTTTTTGAAGGGCTTCTGTCAGAACAGAACGCCAGCTTTCATTCTCCATGCGGTAGAGAATAACTGCTTTCAGAATATTATTTTCAATCATCATGTAGGTGCGCTGATAGCTACTGAAATATTTGGTCAGGAAACAAGCCAAATTCAGAGCATCTGCAAGATGATTTTCTGCAATCAGACAGCGGATTTTAATCATATAC
>DJXC01000050.1 GCA_002449575.1 Ruminococcus sp. UBA7014 | reverse complement strand
GCATATAAATTCCTGAAAAATGACGACATATGACGTTTAGGCGACTGCTGCCTGAAATCACAGAATACTGCCGTTTCCGGAATTCTATGCTGCCCATATGAAAGGTGTATAAAAAATTCCGCAGACTGTCACCCCTCTTGTGTCGAAACGCTGAATTTTACCGGAATCTCTTGACATTTCGGCTGTTTCGTGATATGCTTTAGTTACGGCAAGAGAAAAAGCCGTACACAAGGAAAAAAGAGAAAGAAAACCCGCAGGAACATTTTTTAGGAGGTAGGTTTTATGACAACAACAAAAATTCAGTTAGTCGGTTTTGCTGATGTGCAGACTTTCGTGAATACAATTTCTAAGTTTGCATTTGATATTGACCTCGTTTCCGGTCGCTATATCGTTGATGCAAAATCTATCATGGGTATCTATAGTCTGGATTTGACAAGTCCGATTGAACTTCGTGCGCATACAGAAGACGCAGAAGAACTTTTCGCTCAGATTGAAAAGTACATTGTCAAGTAATCCGGAAATTTTACAGAGAAAGATTTTTTTATAAGGATGTTTTGCAGAGAAGCGGACTTGAAACAGTCCGCTTCTTGTGTTTAAGAAAACAGAAAATGCAGTATCTGCCGGAATGCAGAATGCATGGTCATTTCCGGAACAGCTTCCGAGGCAAGCAGCGCACATTCACACAGCAATGTCTTGTCTTGATAAAAATAGACTCTGCCAATTTTTTGATGATATTTTACAGGAGCTTGTACATATTCCGGAAGTACTATCACCGCCTGAATTTGTGCGCCGTTCGATACTGTCAGTGCCGGAAGCCCGGAAAGTTCCAGCAGAACAGAAACTTCCGTTCCGCCACGAATTTTCAGCGGACGAAGAAATTCTTCTGCAAATGCCGGCAGTGTTACCTGATACTGACTGAATCCGATATTCAGCAGTTTTTTTGTCAGTGACAGCCGGGTGTCTTCATCCGGTGCATTCAGTACAACAGCAGTACAGACCATGCCTTCATATTCGGCAGCAGCCGCAATACTATAGCCGGATTCCGGCGAATGGGATGCTTTCAGACCACGGCTGTTTTTCATTGTTCTGGTGAGAGAATTTTCATTCACAAGTTCGACAGTATCGTTTAAAATAAATGTTCGCCATGTCGAAAGACTTTCCTGTAGTTCCGGACATTTCAGCACTGCACAGCAAAGAAGTGCCATATCTTTTGCTGTGGAATATGCCTGTGCATCATCAAAACCCTGCGGACTGGTGAAACGTGTGGATTTCATGCCTAAATCGAATGCAGCGGCATTCATATCCATTACAAATTTATCGGCACTGCCAGAAATTCTGTCCGCCAATACAGCGGCGGCATCGTTGGCGTTTCCGGTCAGCAGTCCGAGCAGAAGTTCCCGGACAGTAATGCTGTCACCGGGTTTCAGCCAGATGACTGCGCCTTTCATGCCGGAAACACTTTCTCCGGCAGTCATGACAGTATCCGGAGAAATTTTCTGTTGTTCAATCGCCTTTCCAGTCAGATAAGCTGTCATAAGCTTGGCAAGTGAGCCGACCGGACGTTTTTCCTCTGCATATTCTGATTTCAGAATACAGCCGGTTTCTGCTTCCAGCAGCACATATGCCATTTCCTGTTCTTCGGCATGAACCTGTAAAGGTATCATCTGTATGAAAATTATCATGCAGAAAAAAATTGCAATCTGTTTCATAACGCTACTCCTTATTGAAATTCCTGCTGCTGTAAGCATATGCATTTCCGGACAGAATCATCAGTTTTCTGAAAAAATATTGTCATAATTGACAAAAAACATGTTCTGGATTTGTTCTGTTTTCACAATGTTGAATTAAAAAATTCAGATATGCTTGCAAAATTTCCGATTTTATAGTATGATATATATGAATTCTGATTTTTTGGAGGGTTATTCAAAATGACTTTGAAATTAAACACTAATTATCTTGAAAGTTTCGTCAAACCAGACGAAATGAAAGGCATCAAAGCACAGGTGGAAACTGCTGCAAAAATGCTCCATGACAAAAATGGTCTGGGAAATGATTTTCTCGGCTGGGTGGAACTGCCTACAGATTACGACAAAGAAGAATTTGCCCGTATCAAGGCAGCCGCTGAAAAAATTCAGAAGAATTCTGATGTCCTGATTGTTATCGGCATTGGCGGTTCTTATCTGGGCGCAAGAGCAGCGATTGAATTCCTGAAATCCCCGTTCTATAACAACATGAAGAAAGATACTCCGGATATTTACTATGTCGGCAATAATATCAACCCGACTTATCTGAATGAAATTCTTTCTATCTGTGAGGGCAGAGATATTTCTGTGAATGTTATCTCCAAGTCCGGTACTACGACTGAACCGGCTCTGGCTTTCAGAGTGTTCAAGAAGCTTGTAGAAGAAAAATATGGCAAGGAAGAGGCAAAAAATCATATCTTTGCAACAACTGACAAAGCCAAAGGCACACTGAAGGAATTATCCGATACAGAAGGCTATGAAACTTTTGTTGTTCCGGATAATGTCGGCGGACGTTTCTCCGTTCTGACTGCTGTTGGTCTGCTTCCGATTGCAGTTGCCGGATGTGATATTGACAAGCTCATGGAAGGCGCACGTCAGGCACAGAATGACTATACTGCTGATTTTGATAACAATGACTGCTATCAGTATGCCGCTCTGAGAAATATTCTCTACAGAAAGGGCAAGTCCGTAGAAATGCTCGTTTCCTATGACCCGGCATTTGCGATGATGTCCGAATGGTACAAGCAACTGTTTGGCGAAAGCGAAGGCAAGGACAATAAGGGCATTTTCCCGGCATCTGTTATCTTCTCGACTGACCTGCATTCTATGGGACAGTACGTTCAGGAAGGCTCTCGTCTGATGTTCGAGACTGTTGTTGATATTAAAACACCTAAGAAAGATTTCTATCTGGAAAAGGACGAAGCCAATCTTGATGGTCTGAACTTCCTCTGTGACCAGAATATGTCCGTTGTCAACAGAAAAGCGTTTGAAGGCACTATCCTTGCGCATACAGAAGGCGGCGTGCCAAATATGATTCTGGAACTGGAAGACACCAGTGAATTCAGTCTTGGCTATCTTATCTATTTCTTTGAAAAGGCTTGTGCAGTTTCCGGCTATGTACTCGGCGTGAACCCGTTCAATCAGCCCGGTGTGGAAAGCTATAAATCCAATATGTTTGCACTGCTCGGCAAACCCGGCTATGAAGGCGCAAAAGCTGAACTTGAAAAGAAGCTCGGCTATTAATAAAAAATTACTATAAAGGAGATTTTACACATGATTCAGATTATTACTGGCAGAAAAGGTACTGGCAAAACCAAAAACCTCATTGACAGAATTAATACAGCTGTTGCTGAAACCAATGGCTGTCTCGTATGCATTGAAAAAGGGGAAACTCTCAGACGTTCTATCAGCTATAAAGTCCGCTGGGTAGGCGTGGAACAGTTCGATATTGCAGGCTATGAAAATTTCTATGGCTTTATCGCCGGAATGCTTGCAGGCAACTATGACATCAAGGAAATTTTTGTTGATGGCATTCTGAAAATCGGCGGTGCTGACTTTGATGCACTCGGTGCAATGTTCGCTAAGATTGATGCACTGACCGGAAAAGATACAATAGTTACTTTCACAGTTTCTGCTGATAATTCCGAACTTCCGGAATCTGTGACAAAATATCTCTGATTTTCCGGAAAATAATTTCTGAAAAAAACCTTGACAAGCAGCCGGAAATCTGCTATAATAAAATCTGTAGTGCTTTTATGCTTTTACAGAACGGAGGCTGAATGCGATGCTGATGAATGTTAAGAATATTCTCAATATTCCCGGAACTTCACAGGAGTTTGATTTCTCCGTGCCGGAAGAACAGCTTGAATTTATCAGAGGTTATGTCTTTGATACCCCTGTACAGGTAAAAGGCGATATCGTCAATCATGCCGGGGCAGTTGTTCTGAAACTGCATATTGCATTCTCTCTGCTTGTCACCTGTGACAGATGCCTGAAAGAAACTGTACAGGCGTTTTCCTATGATACGGAACATCTGGTTGTCAGGTTTCTCAATGATGAGGAAAACGAGGAGAATTATGTCGTTGCAAAGGCTGAAAGCATTGATATTGCTGAAATTGCTGTTGCTGATTTGCTTCTGGAACTGCCGTCAAAAATGCTCTGCAAAGAGGATTGTAAAGGTTTATGCCCTGTGTGCGGCTGTGACAGAAATATCACAGATTGCAATTGCATGACTAAAATAGAATTTGAGTAATTAAAGAAAGGGGTTAAGAATCATGGCTGTACCGAAGAGAAAAACTTCCAAAGCAAGAAAAAATAAAAGACGCAGTGCTGTATGGAAGCTCGATGCTCCTGCAATGAGCAAATGTGACCACTGCGGCGAACTGAAAGCTCCGCATAAGGTATGCAAAAACTGCGGTTATTACAAGGGCGTTGAAGTTCTGAAAATTGATGTTATGTAATTTTTTACATGCAAAATCACGGCGGAGAGAGGAAATTACTTCTCTCCGCTGTTTTTAGTCTGTAACATTTCCGGAATATTCGGCACTAACTTAGTAAATCAGCATAAAGGGCGTGAAAATCATGAATATTATCAAATACCCGTCTGAGGAAAGAGTCAATGAGGGAATCCGTTTGGATGAGCCTATGCTTGCAGCAATTTCTGATTTTTTACAGGAAATCGGCTATCTTATTGAAATTAAAATTCCGAGCAGATACAGCCGGCATTTAAAAATGATAACAGACGAATCTGCAACATTATGATTCATGTTTGAAAGGAGCGTTTATTATGGCAGAAATTACAGTATTAGGTTCAGGCGCATTCGGGCTGGCTCTGGCGGTCATGTGCCGCAACTGCGGTCATGATGTGACTGTCTGGTCTAAATTTGAAGAAGAAATTAATGAAATCAAATCCACAGGTGAACTCTCCAGTAAACTCCCCGGTGTGAAAATTCCTTCGGATATTCTGCTGACAACAGATATTTCCAGTGTCGCCGGAAAAGATGCCGTTCTAATTGGCATTCCTACTTCTTTCCTGCGCAGTGTCGTGCAGGAAGCTGCACCCTGTTTTACAGAAAATACTGTCATCGTCAATACTTCCAAAGGACTGGAAGCCGGAACTTATAAGCGCATGAGCGAAGTCATTCACGAAGAAATACCAAATAATCCTGTTGTTGTACTGACTGGGCCTTCTCATGCCGAAGAACTTTCCAGAGGGATTCCGACAACGGTTACAGTTGCCAGTCAGGAAGTCAGATATGCTGAATATATTCAGGATTTGTTTACCTGCGGAACACTTCGGCTTTATGTCAATGTTGATATTATCGGCTGTGAACTCGGCGGGTCAATGAAAAATATTATTGCTCTTGCTGCCGGAATCAGTGACGGTCTGGGATTTGGAGATAATACCAAAGCGGCACTCATGACACGAGGAATTCATGAAATCACCTGTCTTGGTCTGGAATGCGGTGCAGAAATGGATACTTTTGCTGGACTGAGCGGTCTGGGCGATTTGATTGTAACTTGTACCAGTATGCACAGCAGAAACCGCCGTGCCGGTATCTTAATCGGACAAGGTGTCTCTCCGGAAGAAGCCGTAAAACAGGTCGGCACAGTCGAAGGCTATTACTGCTGCGAAGCCGCTTACGGACTGGCAAAAAAACTCGGTGTTCCCATGCCCATCAATGAAGAATTATATCACCTTCTCTATGAAAACGGCGATGTTCGTGAATCTATGAAAAAACTCATGGGCAGACCGAATAAACATGAATGTGAACACTATATGACTGCTGAACAGCTTGCCAGACTCGGACAGCCATAAAAAGAGGTATTTATGAATTGGTTCTCACAGATAGAAAATTTTGTTCCTGAAACCAGTCAGGAAGCATCTGCAAAATATGAATTACTAAAATTAATTCAAAAATATGATAAAAAAATATTATCCAGAGAGTGCGAAGCCGGACATATCACATGTTCCGGCTTGGTACTTTCTCCAGATTTGCAAAAAACACTGATGGCATATCATCTGATATATCAGTCAGTCGGCTGGCTTGGTGGTCATGCTGATGATGATGAAAATTTATCCGCTGTAGCTCTGCGGGAAGTGAAAGAAGAAACTTCTGTACAGAAAGTGTATTTTTTGTCGAAAAAAATTCTGTCAATTGATATTCTGCCCGTTCCGGCTCATGAAAAACATGGAAAACCTGTTCCGGAACATCTGCATTATAACGTCACTTATGGACTGATTGCACCTGAAAATCAGGAAATTGCTGACAAGCCTGACGAAAATAAAAATGTCCGCTGGATTGCTGTAAAGAAAATTCCAGAACTTTGTACAGAATCCCATATGATTCCTATCTATCAGAAAATTATCTCCAGAATGCAGAATATCACTGCAAAGAAAAAAACAATTCCGGAACGCATGAAACAACCCCTTCTGGACTGGTATCCGGAACATCACCGGGATTTGCCGTGGCGAAAAGACCAGAATCCCTATCATGTCTGGATTTCAGAAATCATGCTTCAGCAGACCCGTGTCGAAGCGGTAAAAAATTATTATCAGAGATTTCTGAAAACGCTGCCAAATGTGAACGCACTTGCAGACTGTCCGGAAGACAAGCTTCTGAAATTATGGGAAGGTCTGGGCTATTATAACCGTGTCCGGAATATGCAGAAAGCAGCTCAGACAGTCATGCAGAATTATCAGGGACAGTTTCCGGCGGATTATGACAAAATCCGTGCGTTGTCCGGTATCGGCGACTATACCGCCGGAGCTGTCTGTTCTATCTGCTGGAATCTGCCGACTCCGGCTGTGGACGGCAATGTACTCCGTGTGATGGCAAGACTTGAAGAAGATTTCCGCAATATTCTGGATAATGATGTCAAGAAAGATTTTACTTCTCAGCTCAGAAAAATCTATGATAAGCAAAATGCCGGAATGCTGACTCAGGTTCTTATGGAACTCGGTGCAACTGTCTGCATTCCGAA
>DJXC01000236.1 GCA_002449575.1 Ruminococcus sp. UBA7014 | reverse complement strand
TCGGTTCGAATCCGATTACCCACCCCATGTAAAAAAGAGCGAGGTTTCGCTCTTTTTTTGTTTTATTTCTTCTCAGACATGGCATCATCTGGATACGGGAGATGACCCGAACTGGACAATTGCTGGTAAAACTGACATGGATATCCGGAAAGATAAAGAAAATGCAACCGGAGAACAGTTGTATTTTCAGAACCAGTGGAGATGAATTTGTTGCATTTCTTCCTTTGACTTCTTTAGAAGTGACAGGAATTTTAATCGAAAAGATACAACAGGAAGCCGCTTTGCATGTTATAGAAGGCGTAGCTCTGAGCATTTCTTTCGGTTATGCGTCTGTTTTGTACAGTGATGACAGTATTGTTGAATGTATGAAAATTTCTGATAATGACATGTATTTGAATAAACACCGCAAAAAGCAGAATATCAGCCCTGTTCCTAATCAGAAACAAAGCTGATATCTGAAAAATATTATTTATAATAAATATAATTTTCTTTTCTGGGTGGAGCAGGTCTGGTTTCTGTGGCAGCATAGCCGATGGCACAGTGTCCAATGCCTTCATAATCGCCTTCAATGCCGATTTCTTTCAGGATGGCTTTTCCTTCTTCGGAATTGAATTCTTCTTTTGCACGGTGAATCCAGATACTGCCAATTCCAAGACTTTCAGCAGCAAGCATGAGATTCTGCATAACAAGTGCGCCGTCATAAATATATGTGGGAACATTCCGGTCAGCAAGAACAATCAGAATCACAGGCGCATGATAGAACGGGTCAAAATCTTCTTTTCCGAGAATTTTCGCATTCATAGCAGAAAGTTTATCCCGGAGAGCCTTTTCTTTTACGGCGATAATCACCGGAGACTGGCGGTTCATGCCTGTTGGTGCAAATGTGCCGGCTTCACAGATTTGCTGAATGATTTCATCCGGCAGCATATCTGCCTTGAAATTTCGGCAGCTTCTTCTTTCTTTGATGTTTTTCAAAATTTCGTTCATGAGTCACATTCCTTTCAAGATTGTGTATTTTTTACAATTTTATTATAACATATTTCCGGAATTTTGTCAAGAATTTTTTTGTTGACAAGTTCCGGAATTTGTGTTAGAATAAATATTAGCTTTACAGAAAAGGAGTAATATGATATATGGCTAAAAAACAGGATTATGGCAATGAAAGCATCACTATGCTGAAAGGTGCAGACAAAGTCCGGAAACGTCCCGGAGTCATTTTCGGTTCGGATGGTCTGGACGGCTGCGCACATTCCGTCTTTGAAATCATCTCGAATTCTATCGATGAGGCAAGAGCCGGGTTTGGTGATAAGATTATCATTACACGCTGGAACAGTGGCGAAGTGGAAGTGGAAGACTTCGGACGAGGCTGTCCGGTTGATTTTAATCATTCTGAACAAAGATATAACTGGGAACTGGTTTACTGTGAACTCTATGCAGGCGGCAAGTACGATAACGCAGAAGATTCTTATGATTATTCGCTCGGCTTGAATGGTCTGGGACTGTGTGCCACACAGTA
This sequence comes from Ruminococcus sp. UBA7014, assembly GCA_002449575.1. Taxonomy (GTDB): domain Bacteria; phylum Bacillota; class Clostridia; order Oscillospirales; family Ruminococcaceae; genus UBA3855. The sequence continues at coordinate 12,552 of DJXC01000236.1, read as the reverse complement.
TGCCTCTGCATTCATGGACGTGACTGTTCACAGAGATAATACAGAATATACGCTTCATTTTGAAAAAGGCGAAAATATCGGCGGTCTGCACAAGTCCCCGTGGAATCAGAAACAGACCGGCACAAAAACTAGATGGAAACCCGATTTGGAAGTCTTTACAGAAATTCACGTTCCGGATGCTTTCTTTCATGATACACTCAGAAGACAGGCGGTTGTCAATCCGGGTTTGTTGTTCATTTACCGTTCTGAACAGGAGGACGGCAGTTTTCTGGAAAAAGAATATTTCTATCAGAACGGTATTTCTGACTATGTACAGGAACTAACGGGAGATAAAGCCATGACCTCTATAAAGTACTGGACAGCGGAACGCATGGGGCGTGACAGAGCCGATAAACCAGACTATAAAGTCAAATTGTCCGTGGCAATGACAATTTCCAATCAGGTCAGCTTACTGGAATATTATCACAATTCCAGTTTTCTGGAACACGGCGGTTCTCCTGACAAAGCCGTCCGGAGTGCGTTTCTCTCACAGATTAACAGCTATCTGAAAAATAATAACAAACTCCAGAAAAATGAATCTTCTGCTTCTTTTGATGATATCAAAGACTGCCTCGTACTGGTTTCATCATCATTTTCTACACAGACTTCCTACGAAAATCAGACCAAAAAAGCTATCACAAACAAATTCATTCAGGAAGCTATGACTGAATTTTTGAAGCATCAGCTTGAAGTTTACTTTATCGAAAACCCCGAAGAAGCAAATAAAATCGCTGAACAGGTTCTTATCAACAAGAGAAGCCGTGAAAATGCAGAGAAAACAAGATTAAATATCAAGAAAAAGTTAGCCGGAAATATCGACCTCGCTAATATGGTGGAAAAATTTGTGGACTGCCGTACCAAAGATGTCACCCGGAGAGAATTATATATTGTCGAAGGAGATTCTGCTCTTGGCGCAGTTAAACTCGCCAGAGATGCCGAATTTCAGGCAGTTATCCCCGTCAGAGGAAAAATTCTCAACTGTCTGAAAGCTGATTATCCCAGAATTTTCAAGAGTGATATTATCACTGACCTGCTGAAAGTCCTCGGATGCGGTGTTGAAGTCAAGATGAAAAATACCGGCAATATCGCACAGTTCAGCATGAATAATCTGAGATGGAGCAAAATCATCATCTGTACAGATGCCGATGTGGACGGTTTTCAGATTCGTACTTTGATTCTGACAATGCTTTACAGACTGACGCCCACGCTGATTCAGAAAGGATATGTATATATTGCAGAGTCACCACTGTATGAAATCAATACAAAAGTCAAGACTTACTTTGCTTATACAGAGAAAGAACGTGCTGACATTCAAAAGAAAATCGGCAGTGCAAAATATACAATTCAGCGTTCCAAAGGTCTTGGTGAAAATGAACCCGAAATGATGAGCCTGACAACTATGAATCCTGATACAAGGCGTTTAATCAAGGTGATGCCATCTGATGCTGAAGTAATGCGAGAAACGTTTGATTTGCTGCTCGGTGACAACTTACAGGGCAGAAAAGAGCATATTGCTGTACATGGTGGAGATTATATCGACTTGATTGATGTTTCCTGAAGGCAAAAAACTGCTGCACTGGATTGCGTTCCGGTACAGCAGTTTTTTTAGTTTTTTAATTTCCGGTAAATAAAAATCAGCAGACACGCTCCGGCAACGGAAAGCACCAGCCCTCCGAGCCAGCCATTTGCGCCAAGTCCCAGCAAACCGCCAATGATGCCGCCGACAAATCCGCCCAGAATCCCAAGTACCATATTAACCAGAAATCCTTTTTTAGAACTGTCCATAATTTTTCCGGCAAGTGACCCAGCAAGCGCACCAAGCAGAATTTCAATCAGTAAATGCATAGTATTATCACCTCAGATTTATTATATCACAAACTGCCGGATTTTGCAAGACAATCCGGAATTTTTTATAAAAAAATTGACTTTTTTCTGTTCTGCTGTGTATTATCCATCAGAAAATGGAAATACCCGGAACGAATCAGCCAAAGAATAAAACACTTGTCAAGCATGTTCTTCCCGGAAGGCGCATAGACTCTATCAGAACTACCTGAAAGGGCTGATGCCATGAAACGGAATATTTTGAAAGATACAGTACTGCTGACAGTAATTCAAATGTTGCTTGACGGTCTGGGACTGCTGTTGAATTCTTTTCTGACAAGACGGCTCGGCGCAGAAGCAGTCGGCGTTCTGACACTGACAGGGTCGTTCTTCCGGCTTGCTTCTATGATTGCAGGAGGAAATGTTTTTCTGTGTGCCAGCAGGTTTATTTCAGAAGAACTCGGCAAACCTTCCAGCAATCCAAAGAAGATATTATTCTATTGCATGACGGTCAGCCTGATGCTGAGTGCAGTCATCAGTCTGCTGATTGTGCTTTTTGCGCCGTGGTGCAGTCAGCAGTTTCTGCACGAGGAAACACTGACAAGCCCTGTTCGCCTGATGGCAGTATCTTTGCCGCTGGTGACAGTGACTGCCTGTCTGAAAGGCTGGTATAATGCCTGCTGTAAAACCGGAATCTGTGCTGCTTCCGATGCGATTGATTTCCTGATGCATACCATTCTGACAGCATGTGCTGTATGGTTTATGCCGCCTTCTGACCATGCCGGACTGTGCTGGATGACAGCATTCTGTACGATTGGTGCAGAAGCTGTAACACTGCTGTTCCTGTTATGCTGTCTGCCGTCATGCCAGCCGGAAACAACCGGAACAGTTTCCATTTCGCTGAAACGTTATCTGTTATTAGCAATACCAGTTATGGCGGGTTCTGCGCTGACTTCTTTTCTGAGTGCAGCGAATGATGCACTTGTGCCGTTGACATTGAAACAATCAGGAGATTCAAGTGCAGAGGCTCTGAGTCAGTTCGGCATTTTTGAAGCGATTGTGATTCCGGTATTATTTTTCCCGTCAACTGTGCTGGTATCATTATCAGGTATACTAGTGACAGAAACTGCCCGTGAAAACGCTTCCGGAGGCAGTGTACGCATCACATGCATGGCAGAAAAGACAATCCGCCAGACAATCGTATTTGCAGTTTTCGTGACAGAAATTTTAATCTTATTCGGTGATGAAATCGGTATTCTGCTTGGCGGAGGAGAGACTGCTGGAAAAACAATTGTTCTGATTGCACCGGTAGTAACGTTTATTTATCTGGAAATTGTACTGGAAAGTATGATTAAGGGAACAGGTGCACAGACGTTTTCGTCACTGAATTATCTTGCAGAATATATTATCCGGATTTCCTGTGTATTAATTTTGATTCCGGTGATGGGCTTTTATGGAATTGTGATTTCTTATTATGCAAGTAATCTGTTCGGAAATATCAGCCGTCTGGTACATGTCATGAAACATACAGAAATGGAATTCCAGCCTGTAAAGCTGTTGGGGATTCCAATATTTTCGGCAGTATTATCAGCAGAATTCAGCGGAATGCTGTTTCACGTCCTGCATATTGTACCGGAAGCCAGTCCTGTGAATATGATAATTTTCAGTTTGCTGTGCTGTCCGGTTTATCTTCTGATACAGAAAGAATTGTTCTCTCTGCACCCAAAAGCAGAAAATTATTCCTGAATTTATTGAATTTTACCAAAAATATTTCCCGAAATTTTAGCAAATTCTACAAATATGGATTTTTTCAAAAAAAGCTATTGACATTTTGACAGGACTATGCTATAATCAATATTGTTGAATCTGATGTAGTTCAATTTCAGAAAAATAGCAGTGATGGAATGCTGTTTTGTGATGATAATTCCAAGATGAATATTTGTCAGTATGTATGCCGTAATGCTTTTACATGTGAGGTTTTTGAAAGGTCATTTCTTCAGGATTGTATTGTAAAAAGTCTGTACGGTGATTTTATTTTTTCTTATCTTAATATTTTGGGAGGACAAATATGAGCCGGATTTCTAAAGAAGTTTCACGCATGAAAGAAAATAATGAACTCAGACGTGACGAAACAGTAACCAATTTTATGGGTGGGGATTCTTACAAGCTGAATCCTCTGGATACCTTGAAGATGATTGCTGCTTCCTCAATTTTCGGAGAGGCTTCTTATTACAGAAGTAATGTCCGTGACGGGGAATTCCATCTGGAAGCAGAATTTTCTGATACTTTTGCACGACTGGTTTTCAAGCCGTATGATGGAAAAACTACAACAGAAATCTTTCAGGAAGCGATAGATGCTGCGCTGGATTATGATTTCAAAGCGACTCTGGAACTTGCTGAAGAACTGCGGTATACTTATAATATGCGTCTGAATCCTCAGGTGATTATGGTCAGGGCTGCCATACATCCGGGCAGAAAAGCTTTTACAGAAGAAAATCCCGGAGAATTTAACAGAATAAATCAGAAAGTCATGCACCGTGCGGATGAACCTGCCACACAGCTTGCGTATTATCTGTATTTGTGCAACGGAAAGAAAAACGAAATTCCTTCTGTACTGAAAAGAAGCCTTGCCAAAAAGCTTTCTTCACTTTCAGCCTATGCGGTGAATAAATATAAGAATGCAGAAATCGGTATGATTAATGCTGTCCGGATTGTTCATGCGAACAGCAAAGTCATTGATGAACTGATGCACAACGGCTCTGTTACCGTTCCGGAACAGGAACAGACATGGGAACAGAAACGTTCCGCCGGCATGAGCTGGCAGGAAATTGTAGAAACTACTGACCTCGGACACATGGCAATGCTCCGGAATCTCCGGAATGTCTTTTCCGAAGTCGAAGATTTACAGTTCTGTCTGGCATATCTGGAGAAGCTGAAAGCCGGAGTGCTGACTGGGAAACAATTCCCGTTCCGGTACTATGCGGCATATCAGGCTGTCAAGAAAACCGAGAATCTTTTTCATCAGAAAAAAATTCTGGATGCACTGGAAGAATGTATTGATATTTCTGTAAACAATATGCCAAAGCTCAAAGGAAAAACAATGTGTCTGTCAGACAATTCCGGTTCGGCATGGGGCTGTATTCCGTCAGAATATGGTTCGGTGACAATTGCAGAGATTGATAATCTTTCTTCTGTCATTGCTGCAAAATGTTCCGAACATGGCAAAGTCGGCAAGTTTGGTGATGAACTTATTCTGTTTGATGTACAGCATTCTGTGCTGAAACAAACCGAAGCTATTACCAAAGACAAATATAATGATGTCGGCGGCAGTACCGAAGGCGGTATCTGGAAATTCTTCCGGGATGCTGTCAAGAATAAAATCTGGTATGATAATATTTTTATCTTCTCTGACCAGCAGGCAGGGACAGGCGGTCTGTACGGGACTGACAAAGATACCAGAGAATACAAAAAACTAGGCTTTGCCTGTCGTGGTGACAGATATGTCAATGTCTGGAAACTGGTTCTGGAATACCGGAAACAGGTTAACCCAAAAGTCAACGTGTTCAGTGTGCAGACTGCCGGCTATCACAATGTTCTGCTTCCGCAGATGGCTTACCGGTGCGCCATGCTGACAGGATGGACAGGAAAGGAAATCCAGTTCGCCGCAGAATATATCCGTCAGTGGGATGCTGTCGAACAGAAGGCTTCTCAGCAGCCTGGAAATAAATCACAGTCATAATATTTTTGTTCACATGTCGGTGTGATGCAGAGTAACAGTTACTTCCTGAAGATTCTTAGAGAAATTGTTTTACTGTTGCTGCAATTCTCACACCGTTTGTAAGTATGATGCAGTCATGATGCAGTTAGTGTCAGTTACTTCTTGGATTATTTTTTAATTAATATGAGGGACTTCTGAACCAGAAGCCGTGGAACATTTCCACAAAAAACTGTGCATTCTCCGGGATGCAGACGGACTGAAACGTCTTTAAAACTTCAGCTATAATTTAATATTTTTTAGTTATGTACTGATGCCCTTTATTCTCATGATTGTCAAGACTGCCACGGTTCTCCGGTGGCAGCCTTTTTTATACAAATTGTTAAAAAATTAGATTTTAAGGTTGACAAATACCTGAAAATGCAGTATAATAATATCAGGATATATCTGTATTCTACAACTTGATAGGGAGATTTTAAAAACATGATTATTACAAAAGAAATCAGTCTGCTTGACTGTGGTCAGCAGCTCAAAAGCGGAAACCGCCTGTTTTCAGCCCGGAAAGATAAGAATTACTTATTGCTGATGTGCGGTATCCGGACAATTCTGAAAATCAATGACAAACAGTATTATATGCAGCCATTTACTTTTTTGCTGTATCCGTTCGATGACGAAGTCATTTCTGTCGAAGCTCCGGATTCTACATTTTATCGTTATATGCAGCTTCGTATGTCAGACAATTATCTGAAGAAATTACAGGAATCTGGAATGTCTGTACAGGAAGTACATACACTTGCACAGCCTCTCGCCGTGGAAGAAATCTGGAAAATTCTTCTTCCCTTTATGGACGAAGAAAATATCTGTTCACCAGAAATGGGCGAACACGCTCTCAAACTGCTCATGTATCTGCTGCTGGAAGCTTCTGACGGAACTGTTTCCCGTGCTGCCGAAGTGCCACATTATGATAAACTGACTGCTCTGCGCCATAAAATTTATGCAAATCCGTCTTCTAGCTGGTATATTCAGGATATTTGTGATGAAATGGGTATCAGTCGTCCGTATTTTCATAAACTGTATCTTTCTGCATTCGGAACAACTTGTACACAGGATGTTATTTCCAGCCGGATTGCCTATTCCAAAAAGCTGCTTGCCAGTACCAATTATGCCATTGCAGCCATTTCACAGCAGTGCGGCTTCGAGACAGATGTATACTTTATGCGCCAGTTCAAGCGGCATGTGGGTATGACCCCTACAGCGTATCGCCGTGTACATTCTGCCGGAAAAAAGAAAAACTGATTTTTTCGACATTTTCTGCTCTTTCTGATGATGATTTTATATGAAATTTGCTTCTTGACTTTTTTCTGAAATCTGTGCTATACTATATCATGCAGGGAACTGCAAATTATCTGATGTAAGAGGAGATAAAAATTTTCATGAAGCTTTCACGCATTGTTTCCGGTCTGCATAATTCGACAAAAGCGACTGTCATTGCCTGTTCGGTGCTGCTGGCCATGACGACAGCAGTACTGTTTTTCCTGATGTTGTTTCCGATTAAAATGCGTGACCGTAGTGCTGCTTTGTCTGCGCCGGTTATCGCTGAAACAACAACAGCTCCCGAAACCCTTCCAGAAGCTGTTGCAACAACAACAGCAGAACCGCCACATACACTTTCTACATGGGCGGCAACAATCGAAACACTGGCAACTACCCTCGACCCTGACGAAACAACAGATATTCCATGGTATGATAAAATTTTTACGACAACTGCCGAAACTGACGAATATGGCAGTACTGTCACAGAAACAACTACCATTCCTGTAGAAACACAGCCGCCTTATATCGAAACAGAAATCATTACTGAAATGATAACTGTCCCGGAAACCGTTCCGGAAACACCTCCGCAGACAATCACAGAAGTTGTTGTTCCGGAAACACCAGCCCCAGAAGCCGAAATTATCAACGCTGACCCTGTTGCTCCGTCTTTCGATGAGTAAAATCCAGAATCTCATAGAAAGTCAGAAATTCAGCTATTTGCAGCCATATTTCTATGAGCATGAAACGGCACTGCGCTGTGAACTCGGCACAGGTGAAAATGATACTGTCTGGATGCAAAATGCCCGGAAACGTGCGCTTGCTGTCTTCCGGATTCTCTTTCCGGACGGTAAAGCCGATGCTGTTATTCTTAACGAATGGCAGTATGAAGGCGAATACGAAGAAGATTTCTCCGGCATTCTGAAAAAATACCATCATAAAATTATTCCGAATCTGTCCGTTCCTGACTGGAAGAAAGCTTTGCACCGAAACAGAATTATCTGCTATGCAGATGATAAAATCTTCCCTTATGAAAAAATAATTTCAAGTCTTCTGCTGGGAGATTTTGGTGTTTCAAATCATGAAGAAAGTTTTGTTTCCTTCTGCAACGAATGTATTTTGTCTGTTTATGATGACCGGGGCTGCGATATTTTCTTTGCGGATTCCCGGAAATTCCGGGAATTTTACCCGCTGCTCGAACCGTTTTTCTTGGACTATGACAAAAATCTGATGCAGGAAAGACTTGACAAATTTTCATGAACATGTTATGATAATACTGTAATCAAAATTAATTCAAATAATTCTTCGAGGTTGTGTGCAAGTCATGACCGGCGGTAAAGTCCGCAAGCCTGATGGCTGAACAGGTGTAATTCCTGTACCGACGGTATAGTCCGGATGAGAGAAGAATGCTTTTTTAGCGTGCCTCGGAATATGTTCCGGGGTATTTTTACTTTCAGGAAGGATGAAAACTGATGGAATCTACAGAATATATGCGCCGTGCAATAACACTTGCCCGGAATGGTATCGGCTTTGTCAATCCGAATCCGCTTGTTGGTGCGGTTATTGTCAAGAACGGCAGAATTATCGGCGAAGGCTGGCACGAACAGTATGGTCAGCCACATGCAGAACGCAATGCCCTTGCCAACTGTACCGAATCTCCGGAAGGGGCAGAATTATTCGTCACGCTTGAACCTTGCTGTCATTACGGCAAACAGCCGCCCTGTACAGAAGCCATCATTCAGGCGAAAATCAAGAAAGTCTATGTCGGTTCAGCTGACCCGAATCCCCTCGTTGCCGGAAAAGGTGTTCAGCAGCTCCGGAATGCCGGTATTGAAGTTGAAACAGCGGTCTGTCAGGCAGAATGCGATAAGCTTAACCGGATATTTTTTCACTATATCACGAAGAAAATGCCTTATTGCCTGATGAAAGTCGCTATGACTGCTGATGGAAAAACTGCAACCCGTGCCGGATTTTCAAAATGGATTACAAACGAGGCTTCCCGTCAGCATGTTCATGAACTCCGGAAACAATTTTCGGCAGTGATGTGCGGAATTGGTACGGTTCTCGCAGATAATCCGTCACTGACATGTCGTATCGAAAATCCCAGCAATCCCACACGAATCATCTGTGATACGCATCTGAGAATTTCGACAGAATGTACCGTTGTTCGCACAGCGAAGGAAGTGCCGACTATCATTGCAACCAGCAGTTCTGATACCAGCAGAATTGAAAAACTCCATGAATTTGGTGTGCAGATTCTGAAAGTTCCGGACGAAGAGGGACATATCAATCTGAAAATTCTCATGAAGAAACTGGGCGAACAGGGAATTGACAGTGTTTTGTTAGAGGGCGGTTCACATATGCATGAATCCGCACTCCGTGCCGGAATCGTCCAGCATGTGCAGATTTATATTGCTCCGAAAATTTTCGGCGGTGTTTCAGCGAAAACAGCAGTCGGTGGAGTCGGTGTGACCGAAGTAGAGGAAGCTTATCAGCTCAGTGCGCCTGAAATCCGGCAGTACGGCAATGACATTCTGCTGGATTATGATATTCTGGAGGGCTGACCATGTTCACAGGCATTATTGAAGAAACCGGAAAAATTATCAGCATCCGGACGGGTACAGAATCCTGTGTGCTGACAGTTTCAGCGGAAAAGATTCTTTCTGATATGCATATTGGTGACAGTATCGCCGTGAATGGTACTTGCCTGACAGTCTGCCAGTTTGATAAAAACAGTTTTTCAGCCGATGTCATGCCGGAAACAATGCGCCGGACAAATCTCGGCAGTCTGAAAGCAGGCAGTCCGGTGAATCTTGAACGTGCGATGTCTGCAAACGGCAGATTCGGCGGACATATCGTTTCCGGACATATTGACGGAACAGGTATTATCAAATCCCTGAAAAAAGAAAAAAATGCTGTCTGGGTACAGATTTCCGCAAAATCGGAATTATTAAAATATATTGTCGAAAAAGGTTCTATTGCGATTGATGGTATCAGTCTGACTGTTGCAAAAATCAGCAGTCAGGATTTTTCCGTTTCGATAATTCCGCACACTGGAGAGGAAACTATCTTATTAAAGAAAAAGCCCGGCGATATTGTGAATCTGGAATGTGATATTATTGCAAAATATGTCGAGAAACTTTGCGGATTTCAGAAAGCTTCCGGCGGTATCTCTGAGAACTTCCTAGCCGAACACGGATTTCTATAAAAATGCTATGGAAATACTGATAGAAATTTTTCTGGATGTTCTGGATGAAATTCTTGACCATCCTCTTGACAGACTACTGAATAAAATCTTCAAGAAAAAATCTCATAAGAGGTGAATTTCTATGCTGACTCCGTTCAATTCCGAATATGCCGAAAAATATATTTCTGAAATCCTGCAATGTCTGGAAGAAAAACAATTTCCGGATGCCGTTGCTTGTCTCATTCAGATGACGATTCAGAATTATGATGACTGCCAGTGTACGGATTTGCTTGGTTTGCAGAAATGCTATGAACTGTGGACAGCCTGCTGTCTGCTGGATGCGGTTCTGAATCATACAGATTATATCAGCGAATGCAGAAATTATTCTGATAAATATATTCAGGTTATTCGCAGTCTGGAAGAAGGCTTTCAGAAAACAAAACGAAAACTGTTTAAAAAATTTCCTGTCTATCATCAGTCAAGAATGGCACAGGCTGCCTTTTATGCACTGACATATCTTACAACACCTGATTATGAAGAATTAGCTCCAGAAGATACAGCGAATATTCCTCGTGATGAAGAAGGTGATTTTCTGACTTCTCTCGGCGGCATCATGCAGGAAGAAGGAAAATTGGAACAGTGGGACACAGATGTGATGGAACTGTCATTCCGTCTGCTTGACCATGTGGAAGATGATGATAAAAGCACTGGCTATGACATATATGGAATGCTGATATAATATTTTAGAAAGAAGCTGATTTTTATGAATACGATTCCCGAAGCACTTGAAGCTTTAAAACAGGGAAAATTAATTCTCGTCATTGATGACCCCGACAGAGAAAACGAAGGAGATTTAATCTGTGCGGCGCAGTTCGCCACAACAGAAAATGTGAATTTCATGGCAAGTCGGGCGAAAGGCTTAATCTGTATGCCCATGTCAAAAGCATATATCCAGAAACTAGGCTTGCATCAGATGGTGGCACATAATACAGATAATCATGAAACGGCATTTACAGAATCGATTGACCATGTAAAGACAACAACCGGTATTTCTGCCGAAGAAAGAGGCTTTACAGCTCGCATGTGCATTGCACCGGACTCCCGTCCGGCAGATTTCAGAAGACCCGGTCACATGTTTCCGCTCGAAGCCAAGTCCGGCGGTGTTCTCGAAAGAAATGGTCATACAGAAGCAACTGTTGATTTAATGCGTCTTGCCGGTTTGGAGCAAGTTGGCTTATGCTGCGAAATTATGGCAGATGACGGTACAATGATGAGAACAACAGAACTCATCAGATTTGCTGAAAAATATAATCTGATGATTATCACTATCAAAGATTTGCAGATTTACCGCCGTATGCATGATAAATTCATGAACCGTGTGACAAGCGCACATCTGCCGACAAAGTACGGAGATTTCATGATTTATGGCTATCAGAACCAGATTACCGGGCGGGAACATGTCGCACTCGTCATGGGGGAAGTCGCTGACGGAAATCCTGTGCTGTGCCGTGTGCATTCTGAATGCCTGACAGGAGATGTATTCGGTTCAAGCCGTTGTGACTGCGGGCAGCAGTTAGACGAAGCCCTGAAGCGTATCGCCAAGGAAGGCAGGGGAATTCTGCTGTATCTCCGTCAGGAGGGCAGGGGAATCGGTCTGCTGAATAAAATCAAGGCTTATGATTTACAGGAACATGGCAGAGATACTGTTGAAGCCAATGTGGAACTCGGTTTTGCACCGGATTTGAGAGATTACAGCGAAGGCGCACAGATTCTGAAAGATTTAGGCGCATACAAACTCAGAATCATGACAAATAATCCAGATAAGATTTCTGACCTGTCTGAATACGGCATTGAAATTCTCAGCCGGGAAGCTATCGAAATTCCGCCGAAAAAAGAAAATTTATTTTATCTGAAAACCAAGCAGACCAAAATGGGACATCTGCTGGAACATATTGACTAATTACGAAAGGAAGATTTGATGATGAAAATTTTAGAAGGTTTCTACGAGGGGAAAGGTCTGAAAATAGCAATTGTTGCTTCCAGATTCAATGAATTTATCACAAATAAATTAGTCGGCGGTGCAGAAGACTGCCTCCGCCGTCACAATGTCGAAGAGGAGGATATTACACTTGCATGGGTACCCGGTGCATTTGAGATTCCGCTTGCTGCTAAGAAATTAGCAAAATCCGGAAAATATGATGCTGTTATCTGTGTCGGTGCGGTCATCAGAGGCGCAACCTCTCATTATGATTATGTATGTGCAGAAGTTTCCAAAGGAATTGCAAGTGTCTCTCTGGAAACTGAAATTCCAGTGCTGTTCGGCGTGCTGACAACCGATACCATCGAACAGGCGATTGAACGTGCAGGCACAAAAGCCGGAAATAAAGGTTATGACTGCGCTATGTCTGCACTTGAACTTGTGCAGATGCTCAGAAAGGTCAGCGACTGATGCCAAAAATTATGTTTTTCGATATTGACG
>DJXC01000043.1 GCA_002449575.1 Ruminococcus sp. UBA7014 | reverse complement strand
GTCTGCCCCAGTTGATAGAATTTGCGCTGGAGAACATTTTTCCGGCACTGGCAAGCTTTTCTTTCACGCTCTTGTCAGTGAAAATCATCTTGACACCGTTCTGACAGTCGTCAAAATTGCCTTCGATAGCACAAACACCGACATTTCCGCCTTCCTGCGTTGCCATCTGACGTTTCTGCATAGAAGACACACCCTGGTCAGGATAAAATACCATAATTTCTGTACCGGGTACATCTTTGAAGCCTTCAAGAGCTGCTTTTCCGGTATCACCGGAAGTGGCAACCAGAATGACAACTTTTTTATCTTCTCCGTTTTTCTTGAGAGAAGTTGTCAGCAGATACGGCAGAATCTGTAATGCCATATCTTTAAATGCGCATGTAGGACCATGCCATAACTCCAGAATATTGGCATTATCAAAAGCTTTTGTCAGTTCTGCAATATTTTCCGTTTCAAAATTTCTGGTATTATAAGCACTGGAAGTACAGTAAGCAATTTCTTCCGGAGTAAAATCAGTCAGAAATTTGCCGAATACAACATTTGCTCTTTCTGCATAACTCATATCTGTGAGAGATTTGAGTTCCTCCATGGTAATTGCCGGAATTTCGGACGGGATAAACAGACCGCCGTCAGCGGAAATTCCCTGTGCAATGGCAGCTGCGCTTGTAACATGCAGACTGCTGTCTCTTGTACTTTTGTAGTACATACTACCACCCTTTCATCATCAGTAAAAATTTTGGCTATTGTCATGAAAATCCGTTTCATCAAACGCATTTTCAAGATAATTGATGTCAGTAACCCTGTTATGCAGAACTGTTACTTCTGCAATATCATACCGGATATACCAGTCTTCTTCGGAAAGATTTCTTTTTTCCATATACTGATAAGCTGCTCGAATCAGAAGTTTCTGTTTGCGCCTGTCAACCGCTTCTGCACCGGATTCCACGGAATACACATTTCTGGTTTTGACTTCCACAAAGCATAATTCATCGTTTTTTACAGCGATTAAATCAATTTCGCCGCCCCGGATACGAAAATTCCGGTCAAGAATTTTATATCCCAGATATTCAAGATAATATCCAACGGCAAATTCACCTATTTTTCCGGTTTCTGAAGCTGTCACAGGATTTTTTTGAGGAATGACGGTCTGTGAATCGGACATGCTCCATATTGCAGAAGTCGTTTCCGATGTTCTTCTGTACCGTATCCCTTATGTTTTTCAAATGCATACTGCGGATAAAGTTTAGCTTGTTCTGTCATATATCTGTCACGGGCGACTTTAGCGAGAACAGAAGCTGCTGCAACAGATGCAGATTTTGCATCTCCCTTGACGAGCGTTTCTGCCGAAACAGAAAGCTCCGGAAGTTTGTTGCCGTCCACAAGTGCATATTCCGGCTGTTGTGACAACCCTTCTGCTGCACGTTTCATTGCAAGCAGAGCGGCTTTCAGGATATTATATTTTTCAATTTCAGCAATACTTGCTGTGGCAATATACCAGCAGACTGCTTTTTTCTGAATTTCATCAAAAAGCTTTTCACGTCTGGATTCTGAAATTTTCTTACTGTCATCAAGCCCCTGAATATCGCAGTTTTCCGGAAGAATCACCGCAGCGGCATAAACATCTCCTGCAAGAGGTCCTCTGCCGGCTTCATCGATTCCGCAAAAAACGCCATGTTCTGCCCGGAATACCGTATCAAAATCCAGCATTGCCTGACGGCGAAGCAGTGTTTCTTCTCTCATAGCATTTTCTCCTAAAATATGGGTTTTTCAAGTGTGATTCTGCCGAGCTTTGCACCTCTGAAATCATCAAGAACAGTTGCTGCGGCACGTTCTGTGTTGACAATGCCACCAGAGAGCAGCATTCCTCTTTTTCTGCCGACAGTTTCTAACAGCTTATCCCCGGCAGTTTCATCTGTTTCGAGCTTATAGCGTTCCTTCAGGGAAGCCGGATAATTTTCATGCAGATATTCCAGAAGCAGCATAGCAAGTGCTTCAGTATCCAGAATCTGGTCACGGATAGCTCCTGTAAATGCCAGACGGACAGCCGCCTGCTGGTCATCAAGTTTTGGCCAGAGAACGCCGGGCATATCCAGAAATTCGGTTTGCGGGTCGATTTTCACCCATTGTTTGGTACGGGTTACACCGGGGCGGTCTTCTGCCTTTGCGATTCTGGTTTTTGCCATTTTATTAATAAATGATGATTTTCCAACGTTCGGAATGCCGACAATCATCAGACGGACAGGTCTGCCGGTCATGCCGGCTTTTTTTCTTTTTTCCAGCAGTTCTTTCAGAAGCTGTTCCCGGACAACGGAAACAAACTGTTTTGTTCCCTTGCCGCTGATGCAGTCAGTTGCAAGAGCAGGAATCCCCTGATTTTTGTAATACTGCACCCACTGTCCTGTAAGATTTGGGTCAGCCATATCAGCCTTGTTCAGCAGAACCATATAGGGCTTACTGCTGACTAATTCTGTTAAATCCGGATTACAGCTGCTCATTGGAATACGGGCATCCAGAAGTGAAACCACACCATCTACAAGCGGCAGATTTGCTGCAATCATACGTTTGGTCTTGGTCATATGACCGGGAAACCATTGAATATTTCCAATCTGAATTTTCTGACTTTCAGACATAAAATCTCCTTATCTGTACCGGAACTACTGCACTGTTCCGAGTTTTTCCAGAGGATATAATCTTAATAATACCGTGCCTTCGATTTCTTCTTCTGATACCAGACCGACATTGACATAGCGGCTGTCCAGAGAAATATCACGGTTATCGCCCATAACGAATACAAATCCTTCTGGAATTGTAACCGGATATTCAAAGGCATTTCCCATGCCCGGAAGCTGTGTAATGGTATTGATATATTTTTCCTCCAGCAGTTCGCCGTTGATATAGACCTGTCCCTCTGCTTCGCTGATATCCAGAGTCTGTCCGCCGACTGCCACTACACGCTTGACAATGCTTTTATGCAGACCTTCTGCCGTATACAGCGCACCACTGGGGGCAAACAGTACAGCATCATCTGCATTGATGACAATAATATCCCCTGTATGCGGTCTGGTCTGGAGCTGGGATACCAGAAGTCTGTCTTCATTCTGCAACGTTGGCAGCATGGAATCACCCTGCACAATTGCCACCCGGAACACATAAGTAAACAGCAGTATCATCAAAAAAATCGGAATCATCGCTGCACTGACAATATCAATCACTTCTCCGACAATACGGTGCAGTTTCGGATTGCGTGAGAAGCGTACATATTCTTTCATCATAGGCATCAGCCAATAAAGCCGACTGTACTGAAAGAAACTGACTCTTCGCCTTCACCATCTGTTTCTACAGAACAGTAACGGAAAAATGCATTGCCTAGAATATCTTCCTTAGCAACCAGACCGACACTTGGATTTCGACTGTCTGTAGAATGATTGCGGTTATCACCCATCACAAAGACATAACCTTCCGGAATAGTAATCGG
>DJXC01000234.1 GCA_002449575.1 Ruminococcus sp. UBA7014 | reverse complement strand
TTCCGACAACTTATACCGGTAAAATGCCGAACGGCGATGACCTCAAGAACGGTGCAACCTTCCTGAGCATCCGTACCATGTACGAGGGCAACTGCGCTGGTGCAAAGACTTCTGATGAAGCACTTGCACTTGTAAAGGAACTCAAGGAAGCTTATGACAAGGACGTTGCAGCTGGTGCTGACTGGTCCGGCAAGACAAGTGAACTGTCTGCTTCTAGTGCAGAAGGTTCTGCTGCTCTTGCTAAGTTCAAGAATGTTGCAGCTGTTGACCTGTACTATCACAGATTCTGGCACGCTGGTGACATTATGATGGCTCTCGGTGATATGGCTACTCTGTATCCGGAACTGACTCCGACAACTGCTGAAGAAACACAGAATCCTTCTGAAGGCGATGTTAGTGCAAAGCTCTGGGGCGATGCTGACGAAAGCGGCAAAGTAGACATTCTTGACGTTATCTCTGTCAATAAGGCTATCCTTGGCAAAGAAAAGCTCTCTGCTCAGGGTCTTGCAAATGCTGACCTTGACGTAGACAAGAAGCCGACTGCTTCTGACTCCCTGAACATCATGAAGCTGATTGTTGGTCTGCTTACCCAGGCTGATTGCCCGCTGAAGAAGTAATTTCTGAATCAGGGAAAATCGCATTTTAAAAATCAGACCGGACAGTGAAAACTGTCCGGTCTTTCTTATTTTTGATGCAGATATTGTTCCAGTTCCTGAATATATAATTTCCCCAAATTACTGATAATCACATTTTTTCGCTTAATATAGCCAATTTCCATAACACTTTTATCATCAAGCGGAACGGCTGCGTAATCCGAACCGTTCAGGCTGTCACAGATAATTCCGGAACAAAAAGTATAGCCATTCAGCCCTTTCATAAGATTCAGCATAGTAGAACGGTCACATGCTTTAATGACACGGGAATAATCATTGGTGCTGAAAATTTCTTCTGCAAAATAGAAAGAGCTTCTGTCGCCTTGTTCAAATGTCAGACATGGAAAATTTTGCAGTTCCTCAAAATTGATTTTCTGATGATTTGCAAGCGGATGTCCTTTCCAAAGATAGACATATACACCACAGTGAATTAAAGGATGAAATTCCAGATGATTTGCCTGAAACAGCTTCTGCATAATTTGTCTGTTGAAATCACTCAGGTATAAAATACCAATTTCGCTTTTCATTGTGTTGACATCAGAAATGACTTCGGCAGTGCGTGTTTCACGAATGGCAAATTCATAATCATAAGTATCAAATTTTCGCACAAGTTCAACAAAAGCCTTGACTGCAAAGGAATAATGCTGTGCGGAAACTCCGAATTTTTTTTTCACTGTGCCTCCGGTGTAGCGTTCCTGAAGGGCTTCGTACTGCTGATAGACCTGCCGGGCGTAGGTCAGAAATTCTGTGCCGTCAGCAGTAAGGGAAACGCCCTTTCCGCTGCGGTTAAAAATGGTAATGCCGGTTTCCTTTTCGAGTTCCTTCATAGCACTTGTCAGAGAAGGCTGTGCAATATAGAGTAATTCAGCGGCTTTGTTCATAGAGCCAGTCTCAGAAATTACAATTGCATAATGCAGCTGCTGTAATGTCATTTTCAAATCCTCCTTAAAATATACCAGTATTCAGATAGGCTTTATAGAATAATATTATAACATAAAATCAGGATTTTGTCAATCCTGATTTTTAGTTTCTTGTTCATAAGGTCGGATATAGGGAATCTGCGTGCTGCCGTCATCCGCTACAGCCAGATAAGTTTCCCATTTTTGGAAGAGTGCAGGAGTGACATGTTCAGCAAGTGTAATTTCAAGAATATTATAAAAAATATGAATCTCTCTGTCACGAAGTGTCAGAATTTCATCAGCAAGAGTTTCATCACAGTCCGGCAGAAGCAGAAGTTCTTCTTTGGAAGCTGTATTCAGATTAATCAGCGGAATTTCGGGAGATGTCATTTCTTCTGTTGGATTGGCAGATGCAGTTTCCGGAATTTCGGAAGATGTCATTTCTTCTGTTGGTTCGGCACATGCAGTTTCCGGAATGCTTTCAGATTCAGGTTCAGGAAGAGAATATTCTGTTTCCAGATAAAGATATGGCAGAATCAGCGAATATTTATATTCACCAATGCCGGGAATTTCCAGAAGCTGCTGACGATTCAGAAATCCGCCGTTTGCTTCACGGTAGTCAATTATTTTTTGAGCAGTGACTTCACCGATTTCCGGCAGGGCGCATAATTCCTCCAGCGTGGCGCAGTTCAGTTCCAGCGGAAACTGAAGTTCTGTCATCTCCGGCAACGCTTCCGAAACTTCTGTGACAGGTTCACGCTCTGTTTCGGATTCTGCCAGAGTTTCAGAAAAATTTGTTTCTGGTTCTGAAAAAGACGGTATCTCCGTTTCCGGAACAGAAAACGGCTTTTCTGTGATTTCCCATGTTTCAGAAATTTCTGTGATTTCAACTATTTCTGTAGTTTCTGTTTCATAGTAATGTGCATAAGGCTGTACAGTTTCCAGACGGTTCAGCCGGATATGATGCTGATGCAGACAAAATCCTGTCACCGCTGTGCCGTATATCACAAAAAGTAAAATTTTCCGGAGATTCATCAGCGGTATTTGTAGATAGTCACACCCTCAAACCCGTCCAGAAGATTATTAATTTTCTGGAATGCCATACCTGTGCCTTTCGCAACACAATGCATAGTATCTCTCGCAAGCACACAGTTGACATTCAGAGTTCTGTGAATAAGTTCACGCAGACCGCCCAGCAGTGCGCCGCCGCCAGTCAGCAGAATCCCGTTTTCATGAATATCACCCACAAGTTCCGGTGGTGTTTCTTCCAGTACTTTTTTGATGGCTTCCATAATGCCGAAAATTTCGTCTTCTATGGCATCGAACAGTTCCATTTCGCTAAGTTCGATAATATCCGGCAAACCTCGGAGAATATTTCTCCCTTTTACCGACATAGTGACTTCTGCACTTGGGTCGTAAAGATTAGTAAGCGTTTTTTTCACCTGTTCGGCAGTCTGTTCACCAATCAGGAGTTTATAGTGATTCATCATATATTTTATGATGGCTCTGTCAATTTGATTTCCGGCATTTTTGACAGAATGGGAAGTGACAATGCCATTCATGGAAACAATAGCGACATCTGTTGTACCGCCGCCAATATCGACAACCATATGACCTTTTGCACGCCCGATATTGATACCTGCGCCAAGCATGGCGGCAATTGGTTCATCAATCAGATAGGCTTTCCGGCAGCCGGCACTCATGACCGCATCGCCGACAGCACGTTTTTCTAAATCTGTGATAAATGCCGGAACACAGATGATAATTCTCGGCTTGACAAGCTGATGACCGCATACTTTCTGGAGAAATTCACGAATCATGCATTGAGTCAGCAGGTCATCAGAAATCACACCGTCTGCAATCGGGTGTACCACATCAATATAAGCCGGATTCTTGCCTAACATCTGATAGGCTTCTCTGCCGACAGCGAGAATCCGCTGTGTACATTTATTATAGGCAATGACTGACGGCTCTGAGAGGACAACGCCTTTTTTGCCGTAAGTCATGACAAGATTTGCTGTACCTAAGTCGATACCAATATCCGGGGTACTCATAAAAGTATTTCCTCCTTGTGTTCTGTGTTCTCTTTCTGTTCTAGCGGCGAGGTGGAAGATGCCGCAGCCGCAATGACAAACGCTGCACCTTTGGATTTCAGCAGTTCTGCACAACGGTTCATCGTGCTT
The DNA here is from genome assembly GCA_002449575.1 of Ruminococcus sp. UBA7014. GTDB lineage: Bacteria > Bacillota > Clostridia > Oscillospirales > Ruminococcaceae > UBA3855. Next base: position 27,040 of record DJXC01000234.1, on the reverse strand, counting down.
CCGGTTGTCAGGACATCATCACATAATATAATCTGCATATTTTCGAGGGAAATTTCATGAATACCAAAACTTCCGACATTTTTTGCACGTTCCTGTGCAGAAGTCAGTGTGTGTTGTTCTGCGGCAGATTTTTCTTTATAAAGGACATCTTCACGGTAGGGAAGATGAAGCAGCCCGGCAAGTTCCTGAGCGATTAAACCGGCTTGGTTATAGCCTCTCTGTCTCTGTTTGGCTTTATGCATAGGAACGGGCATGACATAATTTATGTTCTGTATCTGATAATAACTGCCGTGCCGGAGACGCTCTGCAAGAATCCGTGCTGTAAAATATGCAAAATTAGTATTTTTCGATTCTTTGAGTGCAAGGACTGCCGGAGCAGATTCCTTATCATAGCGGCAGGCAACGACAGTCCGGTCATAGGCGAATTTCTGATATTTGCACATACAGTTACTTTTTCCGCATTTATGACAGTAGTCATTTTGTGACAGCAGCATTTTTTCGGCACAGGCATCACAGACAGTTTCTTCCGGATACAGAATTTTGCCACACTGCGGACAGACATTCGGATAAAAGAAATCAAGAATTTTCCGGATTGTCTGATTCAATGACGGGCAGCTCCTTTCTGAGCATATATTTCAGGCAGGAATAACGAAAATTTCGCTGAACGCTTCTGACCATTTCCCGGATTTTATCAGGTGTGCCGATAAGAATCAGTATTTTTTTAGCCCTTGTCACGGCAGTGTAGAATAAATTTCGGTAGGTGAGATGTTTTAATTTGCCAAGTACCGGCATGACAACAATATCAAATTCACTACCCTGACTTTTATGGACAGTAATCGCATAAGCAAGGTCAAGTTGTTCCATCATAGTAAGCGGATAAACAGTTTTTCTGCCGTCAAAATCAATCACTGCTTCTCCCTGATGACGATTGACGGAAATAATTGTGCCAATATCGCCGTTGAAGATACCTTTTCCGTTTTCATCATCTTTGACCCATGTAATATCATAATTATTTTTTGTTTGCATGACTTTATCACCGGGGCGGAATTCGTAAATCTGAGATTTTACCTGAGGTTTCTGTGCATCCGGTGGATTCAGTCTTGCCTGAAGTGATTTATTCACCTGAACTGTTCCCAGAATGCCGATTTTTGACGGGCAGATAATCTGAATATCTTTGATAGGGGAACAGGAATAAGCTTTTGGCAGCCGGCGGCAGACAAGGTCAGTCAGCAGGTCAGAGGCTTCCTGAAAGTCTTTCCGGTAGAAGAAGAAGAAATCATTGTCTTTCCGGGACAAGTCTGGAAGCCTGCCACTGACAATTCTGTGGGCATTTGTGACAATCATGCTTTTTTGCGCCTGACGGAAGATTTCTTTCAGGGTAATGACAGTCATGCACTGACTTTCCAGAAGATGCTGGAAAAGATTTCCTGCACCCACAGAAGGAAGCTGGTCAGAGTCGCCTACAAGTATCAGCTTGCAGTCTGTCCGCAATGCACGGAGCAGAGCAGAGAATAACAGAACATCTACCATAGACATTTCATCAATGATAATCACATCACAGGACAGCGGATTTTCTTCGTCATGAACGAATTTTTGCAGACCAGAAGCATCAAACTGGACTTCAAGCAGTCTGTGAATGGTTTTTGCCGGATAGCCGGTCAGGTCAGAAATGCGTTTGGCTGCCCGTCCGGTTGGTGCAGCAATCAGAACTTCTTGTTCTTGTTTCTGAAAACAAGAGATGATTGCATTCAGTGTGGTTGTTTTACCAGTGCCGGGGCCGCCTGTCAGAATCAGCATTCCTTCCGTCAGAGCAGAAAGAATGGCTTGTTTCTGAAGTTCGGCATAAGCTATGCCAGAATCTTTTTCTGCATCGGCAATCATGGCAGAAATATCAGGCTGACTTTCCTGTTCCGGCGGCTGATAACGGTGCAAAACGCCAATACGTTTTGCAATATACTGTTCTGCATAGAAATATTCCGGAAGATAAACAAATTCCCGTTCTTCTTTCAGATATTCTATAATGATTTCTTCATCCAGTGCTTTCTGATAAGTTTCATAGAAAACAGATTCACTGATTTCCAAAAAGCTGACAGCCGTTTTCGCCAGTCTGTCAAGCGGCAGACAGGTATGTCCGTCATTGGAAGCGTTGTGCCGGAGAACATGTACAATTCCGGCAGAAACTCTGCAATAGGCATCTTTTGGAATATGCAGGTCATGTGCATAATTTTCCACATCACGGAAATCCATTCCGATAGTTTCATAACAGAGTAAATATGGATTTTTTTCAATAGTCTGGCGGCAGTCAGTACCCCAGAGCCGGAAGGCACGCATGGCATATCTGGGTTTGATTCCATAATTATCGAAATAAGAAATTATGCTTTTCATAGCGAAAATATGTTTTGTTTCCTTGGCAATCTCGTCACATTTATTTTGTGTCATGCCTCGGATTTCCATCAGTCTTTCCGGCTGATGTTCGATAATGTTCAAAGTATCATCGCCGAATGCCTTCACAATTTTGGAAGCAAGCGATTTTCCGATGCCTTTGATAGAACCGGAACACAGGTAGCGTTCAATATCTGCCGCAGTAGAGGGCAGTTTCCATTCACAGACTTCTGCCTCAAACTGCATTCCATAGCGTGGGTGCGGTGCATACTGTCCCCATAAAGAAAGTACTTCGCCGTCATCCGCTTCGCCGATTTCACCTGTGACTGTAATCAGTTCATTGCCAGTATTCAGTTCTAATATCAGATAGCCGTTTGTCTCGTTCCGGAATATGACACGTTCTACAGTACCTTCAATATGCTGATTTTCATTCATATACAAAATCCCCTTCCTGTATCTTGAAAGATAAACATACTCTTATATTATACAGTATTTTCCGGAAAATTGCAACAGTTTTTAAAAGATTTCTGAATTTTTCAGTTACGCTTCCGGAATGATAAAAAATGATGATTTTTATTCTGAAAATATTTTTGTTTTTATGCATAAAGCACAAAAATGTGAAAAATAAATTTTTTTTGTTCAGGCTATGGAAAAAAATCTGAATCTATGCTATAATGTACTTATGCGGATTCCGCACAGAAAGAAGGGATATTTTTGATTCTGACGGATTGTCATACACATACGGAAATTTCCCCGGACAGTGATGCAGCACTGTTCTCCATGTGTCAGAAGGCACAGGAACTCGGCTTGCAGGCATATGCCGTGACAGACCATATTGAATTATGCAGATATTATCCGCAGGGATATTATCAGGCAAAACCCCGTAATGAAGAAGACTTTTTTGATTATGCCGCCCGGTGGGAACAGTCCATGCAGCAAAATACACTTGCCAAAGCACTGCTTTCCGGAAAGCTGCACTTTATCAGCGGTATTGAACTCGGTGAGCCGAATGCAGATTTTTCTCTTGCAGAAAGTCTTTATCAGGATAAGCGGCTTGATTTTGTCATTGCGTCTCTGCATGAACTGCCGGATAAACTGGATTTTTATTTTCTGGACTATCAGCAGGAAGATACTGACAGGCTTCTGGAAGCTTATTTTTCTGTTCTGCTGGAAATCAGCCGAAAAGATTGTTTTGATGTTCTGGGACATGTCACATATCCGCTGCGGTATATCGCCGGAGATGCCGGAATTCCTGTCAATATGGAATTATATCATGAAATGCTTGCAGAATGTTTTAAAGCTGTCATCCAGAACGGAAAAGGCATTGAACTGAATACTTCCGGCTATCGGCAGAAATACGGCAAACCTTTTCCCGATGAGGAATTATTAAAATTATACCGGGATTTAGGCGGAAAGATTCTCACACTGGGTTCAGATGCGCATAAACCTGAAGACCTCGGCAGCGGCATTGCTCAGGGAACAAAGCTTGCACAGTCCTGCGGATTTGACAGAATCTGTTATTTCTTACAGCATGAGCCGCATTTTATTAAATTATAAACAGGAGGATTTTTTATCATGAACGAATTATTGCATTTACTGAAAACCAATGCCCGGCTGACCAATGCACAGTTAGCAGATATGCTTGGCAAAACGGAACAGCAGGTTGCTGATGAAATTCACACACTCGAAACAAAAGGCATTATCCGTGGCTATACTGCGATTATTAACGAAGAACTTGCAAAGAGTACCGAAGTAGAAGCTTTAATCGAACTCAGAGTTACTCCGAAACGTGACTGCGGATTTGACGAAATCGCAAAAACTATCATGATGTATGACGAAGTGGAAACTGTTTCGCTCATGTCCGGCATGTATGACCTTGCACTCACTGTCAAGGGTGAAAGCCTGAAAGAAGTTGCTATGTTCGTATCTCAGAGACTTTCTGCTATGGAAGGTGTACTTGCAACGGCAACCCATTTTGTGCTGAAACGTTATAAAGAAAAAGGCATTCTCATTGAAGAAGAAGAAAAAGACGAGAGAAATATGCTGTTTCCGTAAGCGGAATTTCTGAAAACATATACTGAAAGGAGCATGGTTTATCCATGAATTATGAAAATATATTATCCAGTTGTGTGCAGAATATGAAGCCTTCCGGCATCCGGAGATTTTTCGATTTGGCTGCCACAATGGACGATGTTATCAGTCTGGGAGTCGGTGAACCGGATTTTTCCACGCCGTGGAGTATCCGGAAAGAGGCGATTGACGTTCTGGAAAAAAAGAAAATTGTTTATACAGCAAATGCAGGTCTGGCACAGCTTCGTGAAGAAGTTGCCGCTTATCTGGAAAAGAAAATTCATGTGAAATACAATCCGGAACATGAAATTGTGATTACTGTCGGCGGTTCAGAAGCAATTGATATTGCTGTCCGTGGTGTTGTCAATCCCGGTGATGAAGTACTGATTGTTGAGCCGAGTTTTGTCTGCTATGCGCCGATTGTCCAGATGGCTGGCGGCATTCCTGTTCCGATTGCTACCAAACAGCAGAATCATTTCAAGCTGACTGCACAGGAACTCCGGGAGAAAATCACAGAGAAAACAAAATTATTGGTTCTGCCGTTTCCGAACAATCCGACCGGAGCAATTATGACACATGAAGACCTTGTACAGATTGCAGAAGTCCTCAGAGATACCAATATTATGGTATTATCAGATGAAATTTATTCTGAAATGACCTATGGCAGAAAGCATTGTTCTATAGCAGAACTTGAAGGAATGCAGGAAAGAACAATTCTTGTCAACGGCTTTTCCAAAGCATTCGCCATGACAGGCTGGCGGCTCGGTTATCTGTGCGCTCCTGAACCTGTAGCAAAACAGCTTGTAAAAATTCATCAGTATATCATCATGAGTTCTCCAACTGTCAGCCAGTATGCTGCTATTACGGCTCTGAAAGAATGTGAACATGATGTGGAACGTATGGTAAAAGAATACAATATCCGCCGCAGATATTTGGTAGAAGCTTTTAACCGGATAGGTATGACCTGTTTTTCACCGGAGGGCGCATTCTATGTCTTTCCGAGTATTCAGTGTACAGGTATGTCCAGTGAAGATTTCTGTGAAAAACTTCTGGAAGAAGAACGTGTTGCCGTTGTTCCCGGAAATGCATTCGGAGAAAGCGGAGAAGGTTTTGTTCGTGTTTCCTATGCCTATTCGCTCCGCCATCTGATGGAGGCTGTCAGCAGAATCACCCGGTTTCTGGAAAAGCATGGAGGATATCATGAATAAAAGCATGAAACTGCTCTGTGCAGCAAAAATTAATCTTTCACTTGATGTCACCGGGAAACGGTCTGATAATTATCATACACTGGACAGCATTTTTCAGACCGTTTCTGTATATGATAGATTAGAGGTAACACTCACAGACGGCAAAGGCATTTTTCTGGAATGTGACAATCCGACAATTCCCTGTCATGAAAAAAATCTTGCTTACCGTGCGGCAGAAGCATTTCTGACAGAAGCCGGCATTTCCGCAGGGGTGCGGATTCGTCTGGAAAAGCATATTCCATCCGGTGCAGGCATGGGCGGCGGCAGTGCAGATGCCGCAGGCGTATTATATGCACTGAATCTTCTGACAGAGAAATATTACACCAATCCGGAACTCCGGGAAATCGGTGTAAAACTTGGTGCAGATGTGCCGTTTCTGCTTCTTGGCGGAACGGCAAGAGCGCAGGGAATCGGCGAAATTCTGACTCCTCTGAACCCTCTGCCGGAAATTCCGCTTGTGATTCTGAAAGGCACAGAAAGCATTTCCACACCAGCGGCATACAAAGCGATAGATACGCTTATAAATCCGGTGCATCCTGATACAGAAGCGATACTTCATGCGGTTGACACACAGAATATGGATTTGTTATCCCGGAACTGCTCCAATCTGTTTGAAACTGTTACAGAATGTGAAGATGTCACCAGAGCAGAAAAGAAACTTTTGGAATATGGTGCAGAATGCGCTGTTATGACCGGAAGCGGTGCAGCAGTATTCGGTATTTTCAAAAATCCGCAGACAGCACAGGCTTGTGCTGAAACGTTACAGAAAGAATTTGTATTTGCACAGGCATGTCATACTACAGGACAAGCCTTTCTGACAGAATAGCAGGGAGGGCAATATGTGAAAAAAAATCAGTTTTCAGCATGTTTATGTTCCGGAATGCTGTTGCTTTCCGGAGTGAAACTGCTTCCTGTACATGCGGAAGCTTCCGGACTGCATACAGGACATTTTTCAAGTTATGCACAATATGAAACCGCCTCTGCTGCCGGGCAGCTTATGGCGGCTAATGAATCTGTTGCTGCTGAAATGACAGAAACACTTCCGTCTTCTTTTGATTTGCGCTCTAAAGGACTGGTATCTTCTGTCAAAGCGCAGAAAAATTATGGAATGTGCTGGAGTTTTTCAGCAGTCAATTCTATGGAAAATCATCTGATTGCACGAAAACCGGAGATTGATTTGTCCGAATGGCATCTTGCCTATTATACTTACTCACAGAAATTCGGCTTTCCGCTGTCAAGTATGACAGATATGGACGATGTATTCCAGCAGGGCGGAAATTACTATCTTCTTTCTCCCATGCTGACCGGATGGACAGGACCTGTTTCAGAAGCAGTTTTTCCGTTTGATGACTATGACGTTCTGAATCCGGAAGCAGAATGGGACGAGGTAAAAGCACAGGCAGAATATCATGTTTCTGATGCGAATTTATTTTCTTATGATATAGAAGATGAAAATTTTTCTGCTCAGCTGAATGCAGTTAAACAGGCGATATATCATGGAAATGCGCTGTCAGTGAGTTATTATAATCATAATTCGTATTATAACAGCAGTCGTTATGCGTATTATAATTATGAAAATAAACTCAGCGGCGGAACATATCATGCTGTTTCTGTTGTGGGCTGGGATGATGCTTTTCCAGCGGAAAACTTTAAAAATTCTCCGGAACAGGATGGTGCATGGCTGATTAAAAACAGCTGGGGTGAAAGCTGGGGTGACTGTGGTTATTTCTGGATTTCTTACTATGACCCGACAATGCTGGAATTTTATTATCTGGAAACAGAATCTGTTACCGCACATGATGCACTCTATCAGTATGATGATTATGGTTTCTGGACAGCACTTTCTGTTTCGACAGAAGATAAATCTGCCTATATTGCCAATGTCTTTACGGCTGAAAAAGATACGTTTCTGACCTCTGTCATGCTTTGCACAACTATGCCGGAAGAAGAATATTCTATCCGGATTTATACCAATCCGACAAAAAGCACAAATCCGGCATCCGGCACGGCTTCAGCTTCCACTGTCGGAACAGCAGCTCTGGCAGGATATCATACAGTTGACCTGACAGAACCGGTGGCACTCCACGAAGGAGAAAAATTTTCCATTGTTGTGAAATTGTCCGGTACTTCCGGTCAGCATATCCCCTGTGAATCATTCATGGAAAGTCATGTTGTTTCTCCGGAAGGCGCAGTTTCTACAGAACAGAGTATGCTGACAGAAGAAATGATTCTCCGGGATTTCCATCAGGGAGAAAGTTTCTATAGTGCCAATGGCAGAACATGGTATGATGTCTATGATGAAGAAATTCTCGAAGAAGAATATACAGCAGAAGACGGCTCTTCTTTTTCAACCCGCAGCCTGGTAGGAAATATCTGTCTGAGAGGTCTGACAAAAGATGCCGGAACTGTAATATTCTCAGAAGACTGTGATGCATTGCCTGTAGGAACAGAAATTACACTTTCCAGTCCGGGCAGTTCAGAAATCTGGTACAGCACCAACGGCGGAGAATATCAGCTTTACACAGAACCGCTTGTGATGCCGGAACAGGAATTGCAGATTTCGGCTTATGCAGTAGTCAATCCGGAAGATATGCCTGTTGTTTGTGAAAAGAATTATACTGTACAGGAAGCGCAGATTTCCAGTCTTCTGGCGGTGCAGAATCAGAAGCAGAAATATTATCTTTCTTTCCGGAAAACAGAAGAACAGAAATATGAAACAGAAATTTCTGCATACAGTCCGGATGAAATGTTTGCACTGATGCCAATTTCTACCGGAGAAGTCATATCTGACGGAGAATGGCTGGTATCCGGAAAGCTCACACAGATATATCCGGATAAAACCGGAACAATCACACTTTCTGTTTCTCAGGAAGGAATGCTGGATACTGTATATGAAATTCATTTTCCAGTGGAAGAGCCGATTTTGTATGGCGATGCTAACAATGACGGCAAAGTCAATGCCGCAGATGCGGCAGATGTGCTTGTCTATGCAGCGGCAGTCGGAACAGGCGCAGAACCTGAACTTCCGGACGAAAACTGGCTGCTTCGTGCGGACTATAATGCTGACGGTGATGTCAATGCCTATGATGCCTCAGAAATTCTGGTTTACGCAGCACAGCAGGGTACAGGCAGTATTGATGAATAAGGAGATATGGATTTATGATTTTTAATTTGCTGAATATGACAGATGAAAAATTACAGCTGCTGATTTCAGCAGTGATAAGCTTTGTTCTGACACTTGGCGGAATTCTTTGTTTTACGAAATTTCTGCCGAAAGACCAGGGCAAAGAACTGGCATTCAACGGAGCGTTGTCGAAAGGCAAGGCAAGAGGGGCAGGCATTATTTTAATCAGTGCGCTGATAGTTGCCTGTGTGCTGTGTGTGCCGTTAAGTCTGGAATATGTGATTTATCTGATTGCAATATTTCTTGAAATGATGAGCGGTTATCTGGACGATGCTGCTAAAGTGCCTTGGGGCGAACTCAAGAAAGGGCTGATTGATTTAGTCGTGTCAGTCGGTGTATCTGTAACGTTCTATTTATTCAACGGCGGAGATGTGACACTTCCTGTACTAGGTCTGCATGTTACGATTCCGGCAGCTGTCTATATTTTTCTGGGAACATTTCTGATATGGGCAAGTATTAATGTTACAAACTGTGCTGATGGTGTGGATGGTCTTTGCACAAGTCTTTCACTTGTAACATTGGCAAGCGCATTTCTGCTGATTTACAATGTTCTCTCCGGCAGCAATGAACTGTCAGGAAGTGTCATTTCGGAAAAGATTTTTGTCTGGATGAGCATTTTCATGCTGATTGCGTATCTCTGGTTTAACTGTTCACCGAGCAGCCTTCTGATGGGAGATGCCGGGTCAAGACCTCTTGGAATTATCATTGCACTGGTGTTTATGCAGTCTCATACACCGTTTCTGTTTATTCCATGCGCATTGATGCTGTGCATTGACGGCGGACTCGGTCTTGTCAAGCTGACTGTTCTGAGAGTGACAAAATCCAAGACTTTTATGAAAAACATCAGAACGCCGATTCACGACCATGCCCGAAAAAATAAAGGCTGGAGTGATACACAGGTTGTCACCAGATTTACACTGATGCAGATTTTAGTTTCTGCTGTATTTGTTCTGGCAGCCGTCAGATAAAAATCAGTTGCTCATGATGCTGTCAGCGATATTCTTGAAAACAGGTGCAGCCGCTTCATTGCCATAGCCACCGTCTTCAACTAAGACAGTAACGGCATATTGAGGGTTATCAATCGGAAAATAGCCTGTTATCCATGCATGACAGTATTCTGTTCCGTTCTGGTCAAAACGTCCGGTTTGTGCTGTAGAAGTTTTTCCGGCGGCGAAAACCGTTTCCGGAACAGCTCTGGAATTTTCATTTTCATTAACAGCAGCAATCATCATATCCTGAAGATAATATGCTGCATTTTTCTTTAACGCTCTTGCATAGACAGGAGCGTTTTTCTGTTCTGTAAGGGTTTTGCCGTCAGCAGTAATGCCTAGGATAAGTTTTGCAATCGGCATTTTTCCATCGTTAGCGATGCCGCATGTCATCTGTGCGACTTGCAGGGGTGTTGCTGTCAAAAGACCCTGACCAAAACAGAAATTTGCCATTTCTGCCGGATAGTTCAGTTCTTTCAGAGTCGGCAGTGTACCACTTGCAGAAATAATGCTGTGTGAAAGCGGAATCTGTGTGCCAAATCCGAAATTCTGTGCTGTTTCACGCATGAAAGCAGGGTGCAGCAATTGCCCTAACTGAATGAAATAACTGTTGCAGGAATTTATCATAGCTCTTTTCATATCCAAAATACCATGACCGGACAGCTTATGACAGCGGAAAGTCTGATGTTTAATCTGGAAACTGCCTGTGCAGTTAGCACGATAATCCTGTAAATTTTGTGTATAAGCAGCGGCGCAGGTCATCAGCTTGAAGATAGAACCTACATTATAGGCACATAAACAGCGATTAATCAAAGGACTGTCGGGGCTGCTGATAGCTGTACCGAGTGTATCAGGTGTATAGTCCGGGAAACTTGCCATTGCAAGAATCTCTCCTGTTTTCACGTCCATGACGACAACTGCCCCTTTCTGAATTTCCTGCGTTTCACAGATTTGCTGAATCCGGCTGTCAAGCGTGGTGACTACACCAGAATTCCGGTATTCCACCGGAGAAATCTGTACTTCTGCACCGGGCAGAATATTTCCGAGCGCATCTGTCATATAAGAAACACTGGCAGTATCTTCTTTTTTTCTTAGAATACTGTCATAATCGGCTTCCAGTCCGGTAATGCCGGTATGTTCCAGTGTATAACCCAGAATATGCTGTGCAGGCGGATTTTCAGAATAACGTTCCGGAATTTCCAGTACATGGATTTCCGGATTGGAAAATTGCTTTGTATTTACCTGACAGCAGAACGGCTTACCTGTTCTCAAAGATTTCAGAACAGGAAAAATCTCTTCTATATGCGGAAAAAGTTCTTCCAGAACTTCCGGCGAAGGATTTACAACAGCATAATAATTCAGCTTCTGATTCACAAGCGGCTGAAAATTCCGGTCATAAATGCTCCCTTCTGCGTTGCCAGCGGTAATTGTCAGTTGACTCTGCCGGAGTGAAGTTTGCAGATACTCTGTTTTCTGCATCCGGAATGCCAGATTCACCAGCAGAATACAGCAGGCAGAAATCAGAAATATTTTTATCAGAAATAATCTCTGTGTCATTAGTTTAGAAACAGGCATGAAAAAACCTCCCATATTCAGCACTTGCTGAAAGTATGGGAGATTTTTTTGAAATTATACAAAATTTTGTCACAGCAGATTCAGGAGTCTAGTATTTTTCCAGCGGTCAAATAAAAAGGCATTGACTTCTTCTGTAATCTGCCGGATACTGTCTCCGTGCCAGTAGATAACACATTGTTGTGAACTGATTGTATGAAATGGTTTCAGTACGGAATAACGATAAGCTTTCAGATAGGCTGCTTTTTCTTTTTTCTGACTGTTTTTCCGGAAAAGTTCTGCTTTTACAGGAGCATTCTGTTTCTTTTTGAAAACGAATTTGCAGACATAGTCCGGCATATCAGATTCCGGCTGTTTCCATGACGAAAAACGTGCAAAAGCGATATTTTTTGCTTTTTCAACATCTGCATTTTTTCCGGTCGGGATATAATATAAATGCTGGTCTTCGCCGTTGCCTCTTTTATGAATTTCAGGATTGACAGCCGCCTGTCGTAAGGCAGACAGATAAACCGGGAGAGAATCCCAGCCGTGTTCTTTGTCCAGGTTGACAGCATCAGCACGATATACCCATGATTTTGTATACTTGCCGTTAATAATACTGATGACGACAATATTCTGATACTGTTCCATTTGCATAAAAATTCCCCCTTTGTACTGTACAGAAGCCGTTTTCAGGCTTCGAGCAGAACTGTAAAAGGACCATCATTGCACAGACTGACTTTCATATCTGCGCCGAAAATGCCATGTTGTACAGAACGAACCTGCGGACGGAGCTGTTCAAGAAAAATTTCATAGAGTTGTTCTGCCAGTTCCGGATTTCCGGCATGACAGAAACTGGGTCTGTTTTTTTTGCAGTCCGCATAGAGTGTGAATTGTGAAATAACTAATACTTCTCCGTCAACATCTTTGAGTGAAAGATTGGTTTTTCCGTCCGCATCGGCAAAAATGCGGATTTTCACGAGTTTATCGGCTAATTTCCGGGCAGTTTCTTCGGTATCCTGCGCCCCGACACCAAGGAAGACTACATAGCCAAGTCCAATCTGTCCGACAACGTTTCCTTCTACAGAGACAGAGCCTTCCGTCACACGCTGTATAACAAGCTTCATGACAGATGCCCTCCTTCCAAACTAATAATTAATTTCAGTATAGCATATTCTGGATAAAATTGCAAGTACTTTTTAAAAAAATTAGTAAAATAAACAGTAAAAAATGAAAAAAATTGTCAATTTCTTCTTGACAAATTAGAAAAAATATGTTATGATAAAAATAATAGCAAGACTTAATTTTATGTCTTGCAGAAAGAAAGGAGCTTTTTTATGAATTTTCAGAAATTTATTCAGAAACATTGCAGAAAATTAAGAGACAGCAAAACCGCAGAATTTATTTATCGTGAAATCATCTGGAACGAAGAAAACAGAATCCGCATGGCAGAATTTTCTGATAACGGTATCTGTGCAATGGCTGCTGTTGTGGCATTGGTCGAAGAATGCTGTCAGAAAACGGATTCTGATTTGAATCTGAAAGATTATACGGTCAGAAAAGTAATTGGGCATATGGTGGCAGAAGCCCTGCTTCCGCTGGGATATCTGCCGCTGAAAGAACAGCCTATTCCGAAGAAATATTTTGTCGGTGAGTTCAAAAATGCCAAAATTTACGCACTTACAGGCATTCCGAAAGAACGGATTGCTAAAAAAATTGAGAAAATATAAATTTCCGGCTGACTTGCTTTTTTCCGGAAAATATGTTATCATAGAATATAGAGTTTTAAATACAGAAAGGGGTATTTTATATGCCGCATATTACAATTAAAATGCTTCAGGGCAGAACACCTGAACAGAAAAAGGCTGCTGCGGAAAAACTGGCTGCTGCCCTGACAGAAACTATCGGCTGTAATCCGGCACATATTTCTGTTTCCGTTGAGGACTTTACACCACAGGAATGGCAGGAACAGTACAGAATTGAAGTCGCTGAAAATCCAAATCTGGTTTTGAAGCCTGATTATCATCCGGAGGATGTGCTGAAAAAATGAGTAGAATTATCTTAGCTTCCGGTTCTCCCAGAAGACAGGAATTATTAAAATTAGTAACTGAAGATTTTGAAATCTGTCCGGTTAATGCAGATGAAACTATTCCAGAAGGAATGCCTGTCGAAATGGCAGCCGCTTTTCTGGCAGACTTAAAAGCACATTCCTGTGCAAAGCTGTTTCCGGATAGAATTGTAATTGGCTGTGATACTGTTGTGATTCATGATGACGAAATAATGGGCAAACCGGAAAACCGTGAAGATGCCTTCTGTATGCTCCGGAAACTTTCCGGCGAAGTGCATTCTGTTATGACAGGTGTTTCCCTGTATTATAATACACAGACAACAGTTTTTACAACAGAAACCAGAGTCGAATTTTATACGCTCTCTGATAATGAAATTAATGCCTATCTGGATACCGGAGAGCCGTTTGACAAAGCCGGAGCTTATGGCATTCAGGGAAAAGGCTCTCTGCTTGTCCGTGCCATTGAGGGCGATTATTTCAATGTAGTGGGCTTGCCTGTTGCTTCTCTTTCCAGAAATCTCAGTCAGTTTGAAACGCTTATCAGAAAGCCGAAAATCACGCTCAGACCGAAAATTTAAAATTTTCCGGCAAATCATTGACTTTTTGCCGGAAATTTGCTATACTATATTTGTATTTGTTTACTATCAAAATTTAAAAATGGAGTGATTTTTTATTATGGAATGGCGTGGATTAAACGACCTTCGTGAACAGTTTCTGACTTTTTTTGAAAGTAAGAATCATACCAGAATGGCAAGTGCTTCCCTGATTCCGCAGGGCGACAAGAGTCTGCTGTTAATCAATTCCGGTATGGCACCGCTGAAAAAATTTTTCTTGGGACAGGCAGTGCCGCCAAATGTGCGTGTAACAACCTGTCAGAAATGTATCAGAACCCCCGATATTGAAAATGTCGGAAAGACTGCCCGTCATGGTACTTATTTTGAAATGCTTGGAAATTTCTCGTTCGGCGATTATTTTAAGCGTGAAGCTATCAACTGGGCATGGGAATTTTTTACAGAAGTCCTCAAGATGCCAAAAGAATTATTGCATTGTTCTGTATTTGAGAATGATGACGAAGCTTATGACATCTGGACAAAGGAAATCGGTGTTGACCCCTCTCATATGGTGAGAATGGGCAGAGAAGATAACTTCTGGGAACATGGTACAGGTCCTTGCGGTCCTTGCTCAGAAATTTATTTTGACCGTGGTGCAGACAAAGGCTGCGGCAGACCGGACTGTCATGTCGGCTGTGAATGTGACAGATATGTTGAAGTCTGGAATCTGGTATTCAGTCAGTTCGATTCTGATGGCAATGGTCACTATGCTGAAATGGAGCATAAAAATATTGATACCGGTATGGGACTGGAACGTCTTGCCTGTGTGATGCAGGGTGTAGATAACCTGTTTGAAGTCGATACCGTTCAGAATATCATGAAACATATCTCCAGAATCGCCGGTGTAAAGTATCATGAAAATCATGATACTGATGTTTCTTTGAGAGTGATTACAGACCATATCAGAAGTACGACTTTTATGGTTGGTGATGGTGTTCTGCCGTCTAATGAGGGCAGAGGCTATGTTTTAAGAAGATTATTAAGACGTGCTGCCCGTCACGGACGTATGATAGGCGTGAAAGGAACTTTCCTGCATGAAGTCTGTGATACTGTTATTGATGAAAATAAAATTGCTTATCCGGAACTGGAAGAAAAACGTGCCTATATCAAGAAAATTATCAAAGTCGAAGAAGAAGCTTTCGCTAAGACAATTGACAAAGGTATGGAACTCCTGACCGAAATCATGAATCAGACAGAGAATAAAACGCTGTCCGGCGAAGATGTCTTTAAATTAAGTGATACTTACGGTTTTCCGTTTGACCTGACTGTCGAAATCGCTGCCGAAAAAGGCTTTTCTGTAGACGAAGCCGGTTATCGTGAACTTGTCAAGAAACAGCGTGATACTGCCAAAGCTGACCATGCTGCAAAAGCAAGTTCCTCATGGGCAGATAATTCTGTCAAGCTGAATCTCCAGAAAACAGAATTTGTCGGCTATCATACACTGACAGATGATGCTGAAATTTTAGCAATTCTGAAAGACCGTGAAACGGTTGGTTCTGTCAGTGAAGGAGAAGAAGCTGTCATTGTTCTGGATACGACACCTTTTTATGCTGAAAGCGGCGGTCAGGTGGCTGACCATGGTAAAATTTTTACAGACAATGCAAAATTCAAAGTGACTGCTGTCACGAAGGACGAAGACGGACATTATCTGCATTTCGGTGTGATGAAATCCGGTTCACTCAGCGTTGGTGATGATGTTGAAACCAAAGTCTGCCCGACATTCAGAAATAAAGTAATGAGAAATCATACAGCAGCACATTTATTGCAGGCTGCACTCCGTCAAGTACTGGGTGAACATGTGCATCAAGCCGGACAGCTCGTTAATGAAAAGGCTTGTCGTTTCGACTTTTCTCATTTCAGTGCCATGACAACAGAAGAAATTCAGAAAGTGGAAACACTCGTCAATACATGGATTCTGGAAGCAATGCCCGTTGAAGTCAATGAAATGCCTATCGAACAGGCTAGAAAACTCGGCGCAATGGCACTGTTCGGCGAAAAATACGGTGATGTCGTCAGAGTGGTCAAAGCCGGAGAAGTTTCTATTGAATTCTGTGGCGGTACACATGTCAAAAATACTGCGAATATCGGCTTGTTCAGAATCGTTTCGGAAAGTTCTGTTGCATCTGGTGTGAGAAGAATCGAAGCTGTTACTGGTGAGGGCGTTCTGGAATTAATCAATTCTTTACAGAATACTATCAACGAAAGTGCTAAGGCTCTGAAGCTGAACAACCCGGCAGAACTTCCGGTAAAGTGTGCATCTTTGACCGCACAGCTCAAGGAAACAGAAAAGACTGTGGAAACACTCCGTCAGAAGATGGCAGGCAATGCGCTGGAAGATATTCTGAAATCTGCTAAGAGTGTCAATGGTGTGGAAGTTGTCAGCGCATCTGTACAGAATGCAAATGCAGATATGCTCCGCAAGATGGGTGACCAGATTAAGAGTACCAATAAGCCCGTGATTGCTGTATTAGCCGGAATCGGCGGCGAAAAAGGACAGTTCTACTGTGTCTGCACCAAGTCCGCACTCGAAAAGGGCGCACATGCCGGAAATATCGTCAAGAAAGTTTCTGCACTGACCGAAGGAAAGGGCGGCGGCCGTCCTGACAGTGCAATGGCAGGTATTGGCAAGCAGGAACTTGTTGACAAGGCTCTGGCTGAACTC
Organism: Ruminococcus sp. UBA7014; assembly: GCA_002449575.1. Classification (GTDB taxonomy): domain Bacteria; phylum Bacillota; class Clostridia; order Oscillospirales; family Ruminococcaceae; genus UBA3855. Next base: position 10,276 of record DJXC01000234.1, on the reverse strand, counting down.
GAAAATATTGTTGCTGAATTTGTAAAATAAATGAAAATTATCAGAGGAGGGCTTAGAAATGGCTTTATTCACTTATCTGGAATATGACGGTCAGAAAGCTTTGACCGAGGAAGAAATCAAGGCATTTGAAGAAAAATATCAGTTCCGGTTTCCGAAAAAGCTGAAAGCCCTCTATCTGAAACAGAACGGCGGGTTGCTGGATGAATGCGGTATTTCGGAGGACGGCTGTCTGCTGGCGGAAGTTTATCCGCTTATCAGTGAGGATTCCGAAGATTTGACAGTCAAGAAGCTTCTCAAATGGCAGAAGCAGGATAAACTGATTCCGATGCAGTATATTCCGTTCTGCGCTGACGAAGCCGGAGACAGTTATTATTTTAATACCAAAAATCAGGGAATTTATTATATCTGTCATGAATTCTTTGACGAGTTTGAAGAAAATCCCGAAAGCTGCAAAGTTGCGGAGTCGTTTAACAGGTTTGACGAAATGATTCTTGATTTGGAAGAAGAGTAAAATTATTATCAGGGAGGTTTTTTATCATGGATAAAGATTGTTTATTCTGTAAGATTATCGCAGGGGAAATCCCTTCTGCAAAAGTTTATGAAGATGATGCTGTATTTGCATTCAAAGACATTAGTCCGATTGCACCGGTTCACTATTTATTCGTACCGAAGACACATATCTGCTGTGCAAAGAAAATTACTGCTGAAAATTCTCAGTATGTTGCTAAGATTTTCGAGGCAATCGCAAAAGTTTCCGAACAGGAAAATATTGACAGCTATCGTGTTATCAACAACTGCGGAGAAGATGCCGGACAGAGTGTCATGCATTTACATTTCCATCTGGTAGCAGGGAAAAAAATGGGCTGGGGCGAACAGTCTCTCGGCTAAGATAAGGAGCGTTCTGAAATGGCTGAATATTATGAAATGAAAATCGCCGGACTTGACAGAAAACTGAAAAAATGCGCTGTCAGTGAAAAACTTGATATTGCAGCTTTTATCATGTTCTCTGATGTGGAAGTCACTGTAAAGTCGGCAGAACAGCTTCTGGCAAAAGCCCCCGAATTTGATGTGATTCTGACGGCAGAATGCAAAGGCATTCCGCTGGCTTACGAAATGGCACGTCAAAGCGGTAAGCCGTATGTTGTGGCAAGAAAATCTGTGAAACTTTATATGCAGGATGTTGTTTCTGTGAATGTCAAGTCCATTACAACGGCAAATGAACAGATTCTCCATCTGGACGGCGAAAAGGCAGAAATGCTTAAAAATCAGAAAGTTCTGATTGTAGATGATGTCATCAGTACAGGCGAATCCCTGAAAGCTCTGGAATATCTGGTTGAGAAAGCCGGCGGCATTGCTGCCGGAAAAGCTGCTGTTCTCGCTGAAGGTGATGCCGCTGACAGAACAGATATTATCTATCTGGAAAAACTGCCATTATTTTTTAAAGACTGAATATGAAAAGACCGGCTTTATATATCGGACTGCCCTATGTACTGGGCTTGCTGATAGCATCAAGACTGGATATACTGTCATGGAGTGTGATTCTTCTGACGGCGTTCGGAATGATTCTGTATCGCCGGTCTGTATGGAAATATGTGGTACTCAGCACGCTGTCATGCCTGATAGCGTGCTGTTGTTATTGGCATCATGACAATATGACAGCATTGAAACAGAAAGATTTTGCCGGACTGGAAATTGTTTTTACAGGACAGATTATTGAAAAAACTGTGTATTCCAGCGGCAATGCGGATTATCTGCTGAAAGGCAGAATTGACAGAGGAGATACTCCGGCTAAGATAGAATTATTTATTGATGATGACAGTTTCAGCTATGGTGATGTTCTGAAAATTTCCGGCAGACCGGAACAGATAGCATCAAGTTATCTGTTTGACAGTGCAGCGTATGCAAGAGCGAAAAATCTGTTTCTGTGTTTTGATTTGCATACTGCAACAGAAATACTTGAAGTGCAGCCCTTGGAAAAACAAACCTTGTTCAGCCTTATCTACAATTGGCGGACACGCATGACCGAGCGAATTCAGACACATATGCCGTCAGATACGGCATCTATGCTGACAGGTATGCTGTTCGGTGACAAGACAGGGTTGAGGCACAGTGTCCGGACATCGCTTTATCGGACAGGTATCGGGCATACATTAGCCGTTTCTGGCTTGCATCTGGATTTTCTGGCGATGTGCATCAGCCTGATATTCAGTAAATTCAAAGCCGGAAGAAAATCAAAATTTATGATTATCATGTTACTGTGCAGTTTATTCGTGATATGCGCCGGAGGAACAGTATCTGTCAAAAGAGCGTTTATCATGATTCTGATTTCACAGAGTGCAAAATTATTTTTCCGGGAAGCAGATGCTTTCAATTCGTTGTCGATTGCTGTACTGATTCTGGGGATAGAAAATCCGTTTGTCATACATAGTCCGGCATTCTGGCTGTCGAGTTCCGGTGCGTTCGGAATTGGCGTTGCTGCACAGTATATGACAAAAAATATGCCGGAAAAAGAATTTTATCATTTTCTGCTGAAAGATTTGATTGCCTGCACTTGGACGTTTGTGATAATTCTTCCGGTAAGCGTGATATATTTCCGGGAAGTCTCGCTGATTTCTCCGCTGACAAATCTGTTTTTAACTCCGGTGTGTCTGCTGTCGATTCTGACAGGAGTCATAGCAATCATCTTTGGCTGTGACGGCATGATTGCAGAATTTTTTCTGCATATTGCGGATAAGCTGAATCATGTGATTCTGGAAATTTCAGATTTTTTTGCCGGAATGTCATGGACACATTTGGCAACAGACAGTGAAATCCTTCTGTTTCTGATTTTTGCCGGACTTCTGCTGATATTATGCAGTCAGCTATTGTTCCGGAGCAGAAAGCTGACTTCTGTCTGTACAGCGGCTGCACTGGCTGTAACCGGAATTGCTGTCAATCTCGAAAGACTTTCACAGGCAGAGGAGTTAAAAATAGCTGTCCTAGGCGAAGAAAGTCATTGTCTGTTAGCCGTCCGGTATGGTGCAGATTCGGTATTGTTCGATATGACCGGAAATTATTATGCACCTGATTATGCAGAAGCTTATCTTGAAAGTACCGGTGTTTCCTGTCTGGAAAGCTTGTATTTATGTAACCCGAAAGAAAAAACTGTCAGAAGATATCAGGAATATCTTGCGTTTCTGCTTCCGGAAGAACTCTGGCTCATGAAGAAAACAGAATTTTCAGTGCCGCATTTTCCGGACTGTGAAACACACTTTGCTGAACAGAAAGAATTATTATTTCACGGTGCAAAAATAGAAGTTTTTCAGAAGCAAATCAAAATCGAATATGCAGAGAAAACTTTCATCTGTAAAAATGATAAGACGAAAATTTCAGAAGCACCGGATATTCTGACTGTTTTCGGCAAAAGCAGGAACATTCAGCCGGAATGTGGTTTTCTGCTGATACTTGATAAGAATGAATTATATCTTCCGGATTCTCATACTTATCTGGATGAAAATAATCTGGAAGTCACCATTTCAGAAAACGGCAGATGCCGGGTAAGGAGATTATATGGCACTGATTGATGAAAAAAATTTGCAGAATCAAATCAAAGCAGGAGAACTTTCCAATCTGTATTATTTTTATGGAAGTGATATTCTGGCTGTCGAAAACTGTGTCAGACGGATAATCAAGGCAGTCGGCGGTGCGGAAAATATCACCCGTCTGGACGGTCAGAATCTTGATTTAAATCAGCTCGCAGAGGAAGCAGAACTTTGTCCGATGTTCGCAGAGTATAACTGTATTCATATTCATGACTGTAATATGGAGTCACTCCGGGAAAATGACAGAAAAGCTCTGCTGGAAATTCTGAAACAGGTTTCTGGTCAGACAATTCTGATGTTTGATGTCACTGGTTTTGATATTTACGGCGGAAAGACAGGCAAAAATAAAAAGCCGACTGATAAAAATAAAAAAATAATTGATTATATTGTAAAATCCGGAACAGTCTGCATTTGTGAGCCGAAATCCGTTTCCCAGATGGCAACGGAAATTATCTCGAAAGCAAAAAAGCAGGGCTGTACTATCGAACGCCCGGCAGCAATGGCTCTGGCAATGCAGTGTAACTGTCAGACTCTCATGATTCAGAATGAACTGGATAAGCTCTGTGCATTCGTGGATGGCGGAACAATTACAGAACAATTGATTCAAGAAATGGTAACACCTCAGCTTGAAACAACTGTTTATGCACTGACAGCGGCAGTTCTGAAAAGACGTGCTTCGGATGCTATGAAAGCTGTAGAAGAACTTCTTGCTTTAAGAATTGAAATGCCCTATCTGATGGCAGTTGTTTCGGGCTGTCTGATTGATGTGCAGAGGGCATCTGCTGCCCGGAAGAACGGCAGAACTGTACAGGATGTTATGAGCGATTTCGGCTATAAGTTTAGCTTTGCCGTGGAGCGTTCTTTTCGTGACAGTATGGGCGAAACGCCGGAACATATCGCTGAATGTCTGAACTTGCTTTGTGAAGCAGAAAAGAAAATGCATTCCGGAACAGTTGACGAGCGTGTTCTCTTTGAAAAGACCGTCATTGAAATGCTCAGGAGATAAAAGATGAATCAGAATCACAAAGAAGAAAACTTCTGGAATCAGTTTGACAGTTCCGGCGGAATCGTGAAATATTCTGATACTGTTTTGAAAGAGGATATGTTTCAGGCGGAATATCCGGGCGGTATTCTGCTGGATGTGGGGTATTATCAGGACAGATTTAAAATCTATTTGATTTTTGAATATGACTGGGAACATCCGCTTGCTGTCTATGAATGTGAATCTCCGGAAGAATTGTTAAAATTCATGCAGACTGCTGTGAAAGAATTCTGTTTGAAAAAGGAGTGATGCGAATGTTGCAAATCAAGCAGGCGATTATTGTAGAGGGGAAATATGATAAAATAAAATTATCCTCACTGGTGAAAGCCGTGATTATTCAGACGAACGGGTTTGGGATTTACAAGAATCAGGAATTGTTAGAGTTAATCCGGTATTATGCCAGAACAACTGGAATTCTGATTCTGACTGATTCTGACAGAGCCGGATTTCAGATTCGGAATTATATCAGGGGAGCTGTGCCGGAAGGAGAAGTGAAGAATATCTATATTCCGGATATTTTCGGAAAAGAACGCAGAAAAGTCAAGCCGTCCGCAGAGGGAAAACTCGGTGTTGAGGGCATTGATGCGGAAATTCTCCGGGAAGCGTTCCGGAAAGCAGGAGTTCTTACTGAAGAAAAGCCCGTTTCCGAGCCGATTACCAAAACGGATTTATACTTAGCCGGATTCAGCGGTATGCCGAACAGTACCGAAAAAAGACGCAATTTTCAGAAAAGTCTGGGACTTCCGGCAAATCTGTCAGCATCGGCACTTCTGGAAGTGCTGAATTCTATGATGTCAAGAGAAGAATTCCTTGAAAGAATTCATTCGGAGAAAGAGGAATCTTCATGCAGTTAGCCTCATTGACATTTGTGATGATAGTCCTTCCGGTACTGCTGTTGATTTACTATCTGATTCCGGATAAGACAAGACAGATATTTTTATTATTATGTAATTTTCTGCTTTACGGGTGGGGAAATCCAGTCAGAATTTTATATCCCGCTGCATTTCTGTGTTATGATTACGGAACAGGTTTATTACTGGAAAAGTGCCGGAAGAACAGAACGTTATCTACCGGAATTCTGTGCTTTTCTGTGATTGTGCAGATTGCAGTCATGTCCTATATCCGGAATACAGCAGAAGAAAACAGTTTCTTTCCGTTCGGGATTGCGATTTATACGCTTCAGGGATTAGGCTATCTGACAGGCATTTACAGAAAGCATCATTCTGCTGCGGTGAACCTTCCGGAACTGGGATTATATCTGACATTTTTTCCGGCATTGTTTGCCGGAGGGTTATTTTCCTATGCGGAATTTGCTGACCAGAACCGGCATAAACATTTGAACATCGTTTCATTAAGTGACGGTCTGAGCCTGTTTATCCGTGGACTGGCTGAAAAAGTTGTCCTTGCAGATACATTCGGTTATATCTTCCGGGAGTTACAGCAGATTACACCTGAAAATATGAGTATGCTCACAGCTTGGCTGACAACAATTATCTTTTCAATGTATTTATATTTTGAGTTATTGGGCTATTCAGAAATGATGCGTGGACTGGGAAAATGTTTCGGCTATCAGATGCCGAAAAATTTCAGTCATCCGTTTTTTACATCCAGTATGACAGCATTTATGAAAAGCTGGAATATTACGCTTGTATTATGGTTTGATACGAATTTCAGAAGACTGTTATTCCGGAAATATTCTGTAAAATGGATATCTTATCTTGGATTTGTCCTGATGTGGGTACTGATTGGCGCATGGTACGGCATGAAATCACAGTTTATTTTATGGGGGTTCGTTATGGGGCTGTTCCTGCTGAATGAGAAAATTTTTCTGGAAAAAATCATTCGGCAGAGGTATCTTGCCGGAGTTGTCTATACTGTGATAATTTCTCAATTTTTATGGGTACTGTTCTTTACAGAAAATCTTTCCGGAACAGTAGTTTACTGGAAAGCAATGCTTGGCTTTGGAAACGGCATTTTTGACAGGACGGGTATTTATTTTCTGGTGTCATATATTGCGCTGATTCTGATAGGCTTTTATATTGCAACAGATTTGTTCCGGAATATTACAGAACGTCTGAGTGTATCGGAATTTGGTCAGAAGCTTTCGCTGTTTATGCCGCTGGTTCATGGCGGACTGCTGATATTCTGTTTAGCATGTATGCTGTACAGCAGACAGAATGCGCCTTTGTGGCTCTGGCTGTAAGGGAGGAAGTTTCATGAAAAAATCATATATTGTAGCACATATGACAGTCATTTTGCTGATTGCTGTTTATTTGATTATTATCATCAGTACAGGAAAGCAGTTTCAGGCAGATGCATTTCCGAAACCGGAGAAACAAAGTCTGCTTGACGGTACATGGGCGGACGAAATCGAAAATTTTCTTGATGAAAATCTGGGATTTCATGATATGCTCTTTCAGCTCAAAAGCCGGACAGACTTGATGATTGGAGAAAAAATGATTCAAGGTGTCTATATCACAGATGAAAGGCTGATGGAAAAACAGTTTTCCACCGGAAACGGCAGTGCTGAACAGATAAATGCTTTCCATGAAAAATATTATCTGCCAACATATTTCATTTTAGTACCGTCAGCATCAGCGATTTACGAAAGCAGTCTTCCGGCGAATGCCATCAGCAGCAATCAGGAAAAACAGATTAAGAATATTTATTCTGATACCGGAACAGGAATTCGTTGTGTAGATGCTTATCATATTCTAAAGTCTCTGGAGGATAGCTATATTTATTACCGGACAGATTCACACTGGACGAGTTACGGAGCTTATTATGTATATCAGTCAGCGATTCAGAAAATGGGATTTATACCAGTATCGTATCAGAAATATGTAATTTCTCATCTGCGTACAGATTTCCGGGGAGATTTATATCAGAAAACACTCTATCACGAAGTCAAGCCGGATGTGCTGGATTGCTATACTTATGAGGAAGGAAGCAAAGTCACCAGAGTGCAGGCAGGCTATCAGGACGGTACAATTGAAAGGCGTTCCGATATTTATGACAAGTCTGCTTTAGAATCAGATAATATGTATCAGTTTTATCTGGGAAAGCCCTGTAAATATATGAAAATTCGGACAGATTTGAATAATGACAAAAAATTATTATTATATAAAGATGATTTCGGAGACTGCATGATTCCGTTTCTGTTACAGCATTACAGTGAAATCTGTGTTGTGAATCTGGAACAGACCGGAAGTCAGTTTGAAGATGTTGTTAATCCGGCGGATTATACACAAGTCATGTTTTTATGCAGTGTCAGAAACTGGCAGGAAATTTTTGAATCGTAAAATAACTATTTTTTGTAAAAAATCAGCACACTGCATGAATACAGTGTGCTGATGATTTTTTATCTAATCAGATTACTGAAAAATTCTGCTGAAATCTGCTTTGAGTTTTTCCTCTACAGCAGTCGCATCTTGCATAGTATTGCCAATAGCAGTATAATAGCTCTTAATTTTCGGTTCTGTACCGGACGGACGAATCACGACTTTTGCACCCTGTTCGAGGTCGAATACCAGAACATTGGATTTCGGAAGCGTGATGATTGTCTTTTCACCAGTTACAACGTTGAGCGTTTCACTGGTCAGATAGTCAGAAACAGATACTACTTTCAGACCGCCGATTTCTGCCGGATGATTGTCACGGAGTTCCTGCATCAGGGAATTCATCTTGTTCATGCCGGATTCACCCTCGAATGCGAAACTCTGGAGAGAATGACGGAAAATACCGTATTTTTTATACATGTTTTCACGAGCCTGAAGCATAGAAATACCCTGTGTCCGGTAATAAGCAGCCATTTCACAAATCAGCATGGAAGCGACTACAGCATCCTTGTCACGGACATAAGTTCCGGATAAATAACCATAACTTTCTTCATAGCCGAAAATATAACGGTTTTCCTGATTTTTTTCTTCAAGCAGACCAATCTGTTCGCCGATAAACTTGAATCCGGTCAGTACTTCGATAACCTCTACACCATATTCTTTAGCAATTGCTTTTACCAAGTCGGTGGTTACAATAGTTTTGACACAAATCGGATTTTCCGGCATTGTACCATTCGCCTTACGCTGACTGCAAATATATTCGAGCAGCATTGCGCCGACTTCATTACCGGAGAACAATGCATAGTCTTCACCATCCGGAACAGCGATTCCGACACGGTCAGCATCAGGGTCAGTTGCAAGCAGCAAATCCGGCTTGACTTGGTCACAGTATTTCAGACCGAGTTCAAGTGCCTCACGGATTTCCGGGTTCGGATAAGGACAAGTCGGAAAATGACCGTCCGGATTTTCCTGTTCTTTTACAACAGTGACATCTTTAATGCCGATTCTGGACAGAATTTCACGAACCGGCTTGTTTCCTGTGCCATTCAGAGGAGTATAGACAATTTTCAGACCACTGTCAGCACACAGGTCGGTATGAATGCCCTGTGACAGCACATTCTGATAATATTCTTCAATGACATCCTGTGTGATATAAGAAATCATGCCGTCTTCAACAGCCTTGTCAAAGTCGCAGTATTTTACATCATTGAACATATCCAGAGAATTGATTTCATGCAGAACCTGTTCAGCGACTTCCAAATTAATCTGACAGCCGTCTGCACCGTAAGCTTTATAACCATTATATTTAGACGGGTTATGGCTTGCAGTTATCATAATACCGGCACTGCATTTCAAAGCACGAACTGCCCATGAAAGACAGGGAGTCGGCATCAGTTCCGTATAGATATGCACCTTGATACCATTTGCAGCCAGTACCGAAGCCGCAGCCTGTGCGAATTTTTTAGACTTGATACGGCTGTCATAAGAGATAGCAACACTGGGATTTTCAAAAGAAGCCTTGACATAGTTTGCCAGACCCTGTGTTGCACGACGGACAGTGTAAACATTCATACGGTTAGTACCTGCACCAAGTACACCTCTTAAGCCGCCTGTACCGAATTCCAAATCACGGTAGAACCGGTCACGGATTTCTTCTTCATTACCTTCAATTTCGAGCAGTTCCGGAAGCAAATCCGAGTCATCAACTGCTTTCTGACACCATGTGGTGTAAAGTTCCTTTACAGACATACAGAAACCTCCTAAAATCTCATTTGGACAGAAGCCAAATCTTCTATTTTATATTATAGCATAAAAAGTCAATTTTGAAAAGGGGTTAAACAATATTTTTTCAAATTTTTACAAGATTTACACATTCCTATAAGGAATTTTCCAATTCTTTAATATGTTGATAGAATATAGAATGTTTCTGGAGACAATTTTTAATGGAAATGATGGTTAAAGTTCACAAAAAAATAATCAGATTATTAAAATTCTTTTACTTGACAAAGCAGGAAAAATGTGCTATAATAATAAAGCTGTCGGACGAAAAGCCAACAGCAAAGAATACCAAGAAAATTTTCAAAAAAAGTTTGAAAAAGGTCTTGACAAACTGAAAGAAATGTGATATAATAAATAAGTCGCTGTGAGAGCCGGACGGGAGTCGCAGAGTTCAGCAGAGGCAAAAACGAAATCACAGATTCTTGAAAAAGTTTTTCAAAAAAAGTTTGAAAAAAGACTTGACAAACGAAAGAAAATGTGGTATAATAAATAAGTCGCCTGAGGGGAACGAAAGTTACCAAAAAGCGGCACTGCAT
>DJXC01000226.1 GCA_002449575.1 Ruminococcus sp. UBA7014 | reverse complement strand
ATCACCATGACAGGCGGCAATACTAACCTGACAACCAGATACAGCTTTACAGATAATTCCGGAAATGTGATTGTTTCCTTCCTGTCTGCAAGCGGCGGCGGTCTTAAGAGTGGCAGCAGTGCTTCTGCACAGTCCGGCGGCAATGTTTCCGGCGGAACTACAGTACTGGAACAGGCTGGCGATAAGTCCGTGACAGTTGGCGGAACGCTGTCCGGCGGTCAGGCTCTGGGGCAGGCTTCTGAAAGTCAAGGTCCTGGCCCTGGCGGCAGATAATTTAATCAGCTTCATATAATTCCTTAATTCCTTTTTACTATAGAGAAAACAGCGGTGTGAATTTCATGCCGCTGTTTTCGTTTCTTACAAAGGCTTTACAAACTGCCGGAAATATGCTATAATAAATAAAAATACTCACGGAGGAAGTTATCATGCAATATCAGAAAGAAATTCATGACTATCTTAAACATCATCAGCAGGAAATACTTGCACTGCTCGAAAAACTTGTTGCTGTCCGGAGTGTACAGGGCGAAGCACAGAAAAACGCCCCGTTTGGCTCTGAACCTGCAAAAGCCTTGCATATCATGCTGGAAACCTGTCAGCAATATGGATTTTCTACAGATAATGTTGACTTTTATGCCGGCAGTGCTGACCTGAACGACAAAAAGCCGTCACTCGGCATTCTGGCACATCTGGATGTTGTGCCGGAAGGGGACGGCTGGACACATCAGCCCTATCAAATGGAGTATGAACCCGAAACAGATAAGCTTTACGGACGGGGAACTTCTGATGACAAAGGTCCTGCTGTAGCTGCTCTGTTCGCTATGAAAGCAGTGAAAGATTTGCAGATTCCTATGAAATCAGGAGTCCGGCTGATTTTCGGCACAAACGAAGAAAACGGCTCGGAAGATTTGGAATATTACATGAAACACAGAACACTGCCGCCGATGGTCTTTACACCGGACGGCGATTATCCGGTTATCAATCTAGAAAAAGGCATGATGAGATTAAAGCTCTCCGCAGAGTTCACGGACGGAAAATCTCAAATCATGAAACTGGAAGCCGGAAATGTCATTAATGCTGTTCCGGCAAAAGCAGAAGCAATTCCGGAAGGCTTGCATCAGACTATCACCATAGAGGGCAGAAACGCTCATGCCTCCACACCGGAACAGGGCGAAAATGCACTGACAAAACTGTTGCAGTCTTTGATAAATTCGCCCCTGCTTCCGGAAAGTCAGCAGACAGGCATTATCCGCAAATTAGCAGAATGTTTTCCGCATGGAGAAACGAACGGCAAATCTCTCGGAATCGCTGCCAAAGATGATATTTCCGGTGGGCTGACCTGTGTCCTCAGTGTCATGAAAATGAATACCAGAGAGATGACCGCTTATGTGGACATTCGTTTTCCGGTATGCTGTCAGGGTGCGGAAATTATCGCACAGGTGCAGAAAGCTCTTGCTCCTGTCAATGTAGCAGTTCTCATCTGTGATGAACCGCATTATACAGACGAAAATTCAGAATTTGTACAGACCCTTCTGCATGTGTATGAATCTGTTACCGGACTGAAAGGAAAATGCCTTGCCATCGGCGGCGGAACATATGTACACCATATTGAAGGCGGTGTTGCATTCGGTGCAACTTTTCCGGATACTGACGTTCATATGCATGGCGCAGATGAATTTATCAAATTAAATCATCTGCTGCTTGATGCAGAAATGATGGCTCTTGCCATTACCGAACTCTGCGGAGAATAATTTTCTGGAAATACTTGCAATATCCGGAAGTTTATGCTATAATAAGATTAAACTACATTTTCAGGAGGTTTTCATCATGGATATCAAAGCAAAAATGGATGAGATTATCGCCAAAACAAAAAACGACCCGGAATTTATGAAAAAATTCACTGCAAACCCCGTCAAGGCTGTAGAAGAGGTTGTCGGCATTGACCTGCCCGATGAGCAAATTAACAAACTCGTTTCCGGTGCGAAAACCAAAATACAGAATGACCCTGATTTTACAAAAAATCTCATGTCAAATCCTGTCAAGGCTGTGGAAAGTCTTACCGGAATTGACCTGCCCGATGAACAGATTAATGCTGCTGTCAAGGGCATGAAAGACAAGCTCCTCGGCGGAAAGAAATAATCATGCCGAAAACTGACAAAAATGCCGAGAAAACTAATGTGATGCGGATTCTCGACCAGAAGAAAGTGAATTATAAAAGCTATTGCTATGCAGATACTGCTGCCGTCAGCGGTACAGAAGTTGCAAAAATACTCGGACAGAATCCGGAACAGGTGTTTAAAACTCTCGTAACCGTTTCTGGAAACGGCAGTCATTATGTATTTGTAATTCCTGTTGCTGAAGAATTAGACCTTAAAAAAGCCGCAAAAGCTGTCGGAGAAAAAAGCATTGCCATGCTGAAAGCAAAAGAACTGCTTCCGCTGACAGGCTATATTCACGGAGGATGTTCGCCGATTGGCATGAAGAAATTCTTCCGGACTGTCATTGACGAGACAGCGCAGTTATTTGATACTATCATATTCAGTGCCGGAAAAATCGGCTATCAGGTGGAAGTATCTCCGGAAGCTCTACAGAACGTGATTCCGTTCACATTTGCAGATATTACAGTATCCTAAAAAAATCCGTCCGGACAAAATGCCGGGCGGATTTTTCTGTATAGATTACTCTTTCTCTTTTTCTCTCTGCTGTATTTCTTCATCCGTCAGACGGATGATTTCTACTTGTTCAATGCGTTTGCCGCTCATTTTCATGACACGGACTTTTAAGCCGTCACTCTCGAATGTATCGTCCTGACTGGGGATTTTTTCAAGTACTTCCATGACCCATCCGCTGACAGTCATTGCTTCAAATTCAGAGTGTACTTCCAGTACTTCAAAAACTTTTTCGACATTTGCCTTACCGGAAACAACAAATGTATTTTCGCCGACTTTAGAAATTTCCCGGACAATTTCGTCATGTTCATCCCAGATTTCGCCGACAAGTTCTTCCAGAATATCTTCCAGTGTAACCAGACCGACTGTACAGCCGAATTCGTCCATGACAACAGCAATATGCAGCTGCTGTTCCTGCAATTCTTTCCGCAGGTCACTGATTTTTTTGCTTTTCGGCACGAAGATTGCTGGCTTGACAATTTCTGAAATATTGGTCTTGCTCCGGAATGCGATATTAAAGAAATCTTTATGATATAAAATTCCGGTGATATTATCAATTGTTCCCTCATAGACAGGCAGACGGGAATAACCAGATTCAGAAAACACTTTTGCAGCATCTTCTTTGGAAATATCCGCCGGAATAGCTTCAATGTCAATTCTGGGAGTAAAAATATCACGGACTTCCAGTTCATTGAATTCAATGGCACTGCGGATAAGTTCGCTTTCGTCCTTATCAATGCCGCCGCCCTGTTCAGCTTCGTCTACAATCGTCAGGAGTTCCTGTTCTGTAATGCCGGATTCTTCTGAAGATTTGAAAATTTTAGAAAGCAGATTCTGCCACTGCTTGAATATAAATGAAAACGGTGTCAGAAGATAAATTAAAACATTCAGAAACGGTGCGGAAAACATAGCAATTGCTTCCGGTGATTCCTTAGCGATGGTTTTCGGAGAAATTTCACCGAAAATCAGCAGAATTACAGTCATGACGACAGTTGAAACCGTTGCACCTAAATCATTGTCATGCAGAAGCCGCACAAATAACAGCGTTGCCAGAGAAGAACACAGAATATTGACAATATTATTTCCGATTAAGATAGTAGATAATAATTCGTCATATTTTTCGGACAGTTTCAGCACAAGGGCAGCTTTCTGATTGCCTTCTTCGGCTTTATTTTTCAGCCTCACCCGGCTGACAGAGTTGAATGCTGTTTCCGTTGCAGAAAAATACATCGAAAACAAAATGCAGATAATAATTATTACAATAGAGATACTGTCTCCCATAAATCAAAAATCCTTTCCAGAGTGAAAAAATAAGCATAACAGATACAGAATGCTTGTTTTATAATCTCCGGGATTTTTTCACCGGGAAACAGCGAAGACAGACGTACAAACTTTGATACGCCGCACCGGCGTCATCAGAATGATTCATAGTGACCTCCTTCCTGAGTATACCTGTTATTATAGCATATTTCAGGAAGAAAGTCAAGTATGCATCAGGCATTTTCAGATTCCTGCGGAATGACCGTTGTCACGGAAGATTCGGAATTTTCCGGCATCTGCATATCGGAACTGAGAAGACTGCTTTCCGGATTGCCGAACAGTGCCTGCCATTTTTCCGGCGTATAATAGACACCATTATATTCTATCAGAAACCGGCGGGCTGTTGTGGCAGTTGTTTCTGTTGTAGTAGTGGTTGTTTCTGTTGTCGTTGTTGTTGTTTCATCAGTAGTAGTTGTTTCTGTTTCCGGGGCATCTGTGCAGAATTCTGTAACGGGTTCAGGTTCTTCTGTTGGTTCTTCGGAAACAGGTTCAGCCGGGTCAGCGGCAGGTTCAAAAGTTTCATTTTCTGTGAGTGGTTCTGTAAACAAGGGTTCTGTGACAGTAACAGGTATTTCGGTTTCTGTAACGACAATAGTTTCTGCCGGAGCGGCTGCCGCTTCTGACTGTTCTGTCACAGCAGTGGCAGCTGTTTCTGTAGGAACTGTACAAGTTTCTTTTGTTGTGGCAGATGTTTCTTTTGTCGTGGCTCTGGTGGCAGAAGTTGTTGCTTTTTCTGTTTCCTTTGCAGAAGAAGTCCAGGTTGTGGAGTCTGTCGCATAAGTATTGCTTTCAGATTCGTCAGGGAATACTGTTGTTTCAGAGTGCAGCATTTCGGCTGCCGGAACGACACCGGGAATTTTATCGTCATGACCTGCTGTGCTGGTCATACTGCCGGGAATATCCTGTTCCGGGGGTGCGGAAGTCTGCTGAGGTTCTTTCTCATTGTCTACCAGATGTGAAATTGTAGTGGACGGTTCAGCCGTATCGCTCGAAGCCGGAGCAGATGCTGTACTGTCTATCATATCTGTCATTTCAGAAGTTGTCATTGTGGTTGTTTCTTCTGTTACAGAGGGGTGCGACATGGGACGTTCCAGTTTCAGGAACATGCCAACACCAAAAATACATGTCAGGCAGACTGCCGAAACAGAAACTGCATTCTGAATTTTTCGCATTTTCTGTTTGTGCGCATTGGTTGCCTCGATGATATTATCATAAACTTCATCATATGTTTTCAATGGAATACCCCTCCTTTTCTAAAATTTTACGGAGTGCCTGCCTTGCCTGAAAGCCGACAGCGGTTGCCTGACGTTCGGTGCATTTCATGATTTTGGCACATTCCGGAATAGTCAGCTGTTCAAAATACCGCAGATAGAGAATCTCACGGTATTCCAGCTTTAGTTTCAGCATGGCATGATGCAGAATCTGTGCAGAATCTTTCATTTCCATGCGTTCTTCAATTTTCTGCATTTCATCTTCTATATTCTCCGTCAACTCCTGAGACATATCTGCCTGCCGTTTCTGTTTTTTGAGATGATTGACCGCCATATTGCGGCATATCTTGAACAGATAAGCTTTGAGCTGATTTTCATGTACAAGCCGTGGATGCTTGATAGAAAGCCTGATGAAAGCCTCTTGTGCAATATCTTCCGCATCGGACAGATTATGCACATAACTGTTGGTAAACAGCAGCATACTGTCCCAGTACAGCTTGAGTACTGTTTTCAGTGCGGATTGGTCACCTTCGAGAAAACGGAGATAGCTTTCTAATCCACCCTCCATTTTGCCCTCCTTGCAAGTCGGTTTCTGTTAATATAACAACTGAGAAGAAAAAATATTGGATATTTTTTTAAGATTTGTGAAAAATTACAAATTATTGATAAATTTTTCTGTTATATTTTACATGTGATGTCAGAAAATTACGGTCGGAATGCCTTGGGATGGACTTCGCAGCCTTCTGGAATGACAGGCTTTTCAAGCTGGGTACAGCCTGCAAAAGCATATTTGCCGATAAATTCCAGAGAATCCGGCAGAATAATTTTTTTCAGAGAAGCACAGTCACAGAAAGCATATTTTTCAATCCGTTTCAGACCCGGTTTCAGAATGACTTCTTTCAGGCTGCCACAGTCGTTGAATGCCATGAATTCAATACTCCGGACAGAAGCCGGAATTGCAATTCGTTCCAGAGATGAACAGCCACTGGCAAAGCATTCCGGAATTTTTTCCAGATTTGCCGGAAGTTTCAGGGATTCCAGTTTTTTACAGCTCATCACTGCACCGAGTCCGATTTCTGCCAGAGAATCCGGAAATTCCAGCTTTTTCAGAGATTTGCACCATGCAAAAGCGTGTTCGTCAATCCGGACAAGACTTTCCGGCAACAGAAATTCTTCGGCAGATTCCTGTACATTAAAAACTGCCCATTCCAGTTCCCGGACAGTCTCCGGAATTTTTACACTCCCGGATAACGGCAGATTATGCAGCCCGGCAAGATAAACTACAGGCAGATTTCCGACAGATGCCGGAATTGCTTCCGGGCTGCCTTTTTTAAAACCACGGATATAGACTTCCTGATTTTCGACAAGATATTTAAAGCCGTCCGGAGTCAGCTGATAATTAGTATAGTTATCAATCTGTTCCCGTAGTTTTTTCGGCATGGGAATTGAAATTTTCATACGCATTTACCTCATCTGCAAAGGTCTCTGAAAGTGGACGGGAAGACCGTTTTTCATCATAATATCAACTTCGCCCTGAATCAGCGGCAGAAAATAAGAAATCGCTGCATCTGTGACCTGATTCTGTTCCGGAGAAATCCATTCTCTGGGGAATTTCTTTTCCAGATTTGCCGTGTTGGAAGCATCTGTCATTTCAATCGTGACAGCATAGGGCATATCACTGATTCTTCTGAAATACATCATCTGTCCGGTATTGCCGTCCAGTGCTGCACGCAAAGCATGTCTGCCAATGCGTTCGGCTTCGTCAATATCCGTTTTGGAGCAGATATGTGAAGAACATCTCTGCATGACATTTAATTCTATCGAACGGACTTTGCAGCCGATTCTGTCAGCTACCAGTCTTTCTAAATATTTTCCGATGCCGGAAAGATATTTATGACCGAAATTATCGACTTTTCCGGACTGAAATTCTGCGGATTCCTCATCTGCAATGACAATGCCTTCTGACACAGCAACAATCACGGCTTTATGCTTTGCCATTTCTTTCCGGACATCTTCAATGAATTGTTCGGCTGAAAAATCTGATTCCGGCAGATAAATCAAGTGCGGAGCTTCTTCGCCGTTGGCTCTTAGCACACAGGTAGACGCTGTCAGCCAGCCGGCATGTCTGCCCATAATTTCAATTACGGTCACAGACGGAATACTATAAACACTGCTGTCACGGATAATTTCCTGTACTGTGGCAGCGACATATTTTGCAGCTGAACCAAATCCCGGTGTATGGTCTGTCACAGGCAAATCGTTATCAATGGTCTTGGGAACACCAATAACTTTAATATCAGAATGAATGCTTTTCAGATATGCCGATAATTTGACGACAGTGTCCATAGAATCATTACCGCCGATATAGACAAAAATTTCAATTCTGTGAATGGTCAGTGTATTGAGAATCTGTTCATAGACAGCCGGGTCAGATTCAAAATCCGGCAGCTTATAGCGGCAAGAGCCAAGCATTGTTGAGGGTGTCTGCCGGAGCAGTTCCATATCTTCATTTGTCTTGATAATGCTTTTCAGATTTAATAATTCGTCATTGATAATGCCTTCAATGCCGTTGATAGAGCCAAAAATTGCGTCAATTTCTTCTGTCAGCAGTCCCTGCTTGAATACACCTACCAGACTGGCATTGATAGCGCATGTAGGACCGCCGGATTGTGCAATTGCAATATTCATAATCAAAAATCTCCTCTTATATATAAAATAATCATGATTTTACAGACAATTTTCTTCATACATAGTTTTATTATACCAGATTTTACAGGATATTGCAAGCCATTTTCACAGATTCCTGAAAAAATGCTTTACTTTTCCGGAAATCTATGCTATAATAAGTTATATTATGAAAACGGAGGAATGTATTTTGAATTCTGCAAATATCAGAAATTTCTGCATTATTGCACATATTGACCACGGCAAGTCTACGCTTGCTGACAGGATTCTCGAAAAAACACAGACTGTTGCCCAGCGTGACATGGAACAGCAGATTCTCGATAATATGGATTTGGAACGGGAACGTGGCATTACCATCAAGGCAAGAGCCGTCCGCCTGAACTATCAGGCAAATGACGGACAGACCTATATTTTCAATCTGATTGATACCCCCGGTCATGTAGACTTTAATTATGAGGTATCCCGTTCACTTGCTGCATGTGAGGGAGCTATCCTGATTGTAGATGCATCTCAGGGCATTGAAGCCCAGACACTGGCGAATACATATCTTGCTATCGAACATGACCTTGAAGTTGTTCCGGTTGTCAACAAGATTGATTTGCCGTCAGCACAGCCGGATAAGGTTTGTCAGGAAGTGGAAGACATTATCGGCATTCCGGCAATGGATGCCCCCCGGATTTCTGCAAAACTCGGTACAAATGTCGAAGAAGTTCTCGAACGTATCGTGACGGAGATTCCTGCACCGAAAGGCGACCCGTCCGCCCCCCTCAAAGCCCTGATATTCGACAGTTATTATGATTCTTATAAAGGTGTGATTATCTATGTCAGAGTCAAGGAAGGCACGGTCAGAGTTGGTGATACAATCCGGCTTATGGCAACCGGTTCGGAATTTACTGTCACCGAAACTGGCTATATGACAACTGACCAGCTTGTCAATACCGGAACGCTCGAAGCCGGAGAAGTCGGCTATATTGCGGCATCTATCAAGAGTATCGGTGATACACAGGTCGGCGATACGGTGACACTTGCCGAAAATCCCTGTTCCGAAGCTCTGCCCGGTTACAGAAAAGTCAATCCGATGGTGTTCTCTGGTATTTATCCGGCAGACGGCGCAAAATACGGTGATTTAAGAGATGCACTCGAAAAGCTTCAGCTGAATGATGCTGCGCTGTCTTTTGAGCCGGAAACTTCCGTTGCATTAGGTTTCGGCTTCCGTTGCGGATTTCTGGGACTTCTGCATATGGAAATCATTCAGGAACGTCTGGAACGGGAATATCATCTGGACTTAATTACAACTGCGCCGTCTGTTATCTACAAAGTGACACTGACTGATGGCACAGTACAGTATATCGATAATCCGACAAATTATCCTGACCCTTCTGTGCTGTCCTTAGCAGAAGAACCCATGGTGAAAGCGGATATTCTTGTTCCCTCTGAATTTGTTGGTAATGTCATGGATTTATGTCAGGACAGAAGAGGCATATTTAAAGATATGCAGTATCTGGATGATACCAGAGTCACACTCAAATATGAACTTCCTCTGAACGAAATCGTCTATGATTTCTTTGATGCGCTCAAATCCAGAACAAGAGGCTATGCTTCTTTTGACTATGAACTGATGGGCTATGCACCGTCAAAACTCGTCAAGCTGGATATTCTCCTCAACGGCGAAATTGTAGATGCATTAAGTTTTATCGTCCATGCAGATAAGGCTTACGCCAGAGCCAGAAAAATTGCCGAAAAGCTGAAAGATAACATTCCACGGCAGCTTTTTGAAGTGCCGATTCAGGCGGCTGTCGG
>DJXC01000201.1 GCA_002449575.1 Ruminococcus sp. UBA7014 | reverse complement strand
ATTCCATGCATTGATACAGTCACTCGCCATTTTCTCGAACTGCTGCCGCTGTTCATAGGTAACTGTTTTGTAAGACTGCCATCTGACAACGAAATTCAGTGTGCCTTTTCCGGCAACAATCTGGTCAAAGATAGTGTTCCATCTGGTTGTAGAACCTTCCCGGACGAACCTGTTCTGCCAAATCCATTCCATAGGCTCTTTGTAATTTTCTGGCATATCGGCGAGGGTGATTTGCTTGAGTTCTTCTGCTTCTGTGGCAGTTTCTGTTTCTTGCTCTGTATCAGGTTCAGTTTGCGGAATATCTGGAATCAAGTCCGATTTTGGTGTAATTGTATTCCGTGGAAAACTTCTGTATCCGGCAGCATACTGCATAGTATCTGCACCATGAAGATATTTTGTCAGCTTTACAATATCACTGACAGTAAAGCCACTTGCACCGTCCACATCTGCAATCATTCGCTGTTCAATTTCGCCGGGTCTCTGCCCTAGAAGAAGTTGCTTTGAAAGAATCAAATCATAGATATTGACAATGCCGTCTTTATTAATATCTCCGGGAATGCTTGCATTGTGATAAACCGGAATGAATTCCCAGAGAGATGCTTCATTTTCTGCCTGCATGGAAATCTGTGCGCCGTCAGTTTCAGAAGTTTCCGGTGTTAAAGCCCAGCCGCCTGCCGTGATTTTAGTACCCTGTTCTGTTTCTTCAAGTGTAAACTGCTGAAATATATCAGAATCGTCACGCTGTACAATGGTAAGTTTTCCTTCGCTGCTGATGCCGAGTGCTAAATTTCCCTGATTCATTTCTGAAACAAATCTTGTTATGCCGTTTTCGTCTGTTTGTTTTATCCAGCGATTGGCAGAACTGATACCATCAGCGGAATATTCAATAATAGGTGTGCCGATATTGATATCTTCATTGGCTGCTGTGAGATAACGTCCTGTTGCCTGATTCCGGATAAGATAATCATCCGGCGCAATTGCCGCATTTGTGGAAAGAGTTCCGCTGAATGCGCTGAGTGTTCCGGCGGCGATAAGAGCTGCAAGCGGAACGGATAACTTTCTGAAATTCATAAAAAATTCCCCCTTAATAAAATCTTTCTGATAATTCCAGTATAGCAGAGATTCTAAAAAATGTCAAGAAAAATTTAGAAAAAATTCACAAAGAAAGCCTCTGCAAAGGAGGTTCTGACGGACATTTTTTTGATATTGTGTGATAGCTGTATTTTATATTTTTTAAATTAATAGATTTATTAGTTTGTGAGTTGCAAAATGAGTTGCAGCACCCTATAATAATATAGTAAAAATGCAACTGTCAATCAGCAACAGGAACAAGGGGGCTTGAAAGCCGCCCCCTTGTAACCCTGTCGCTCATTGATTGACAACCCCCCAGAATCAGAAAGGAAAAATCCGCCAGAGATTCCGGCGGATTCTTGGATTATTCAGTTTCGGAAGTCTGGGTTTTTTCGGAGTTCATCTCTAGCAGGTCAATCATTTTTTCATGATACGTCAGTACACCGGCAGAACCGCTTAAAGCACGTCTGCGGACGATTTTTCCGGTATATTCGCCGTTAAGGAATGCCTGATAGAAAGTATCATCTACAGGAACAAGCGAAAGTTCTGTTTCTGTGCCGTCCATGAGTGTGTAGCGGAACATAACAGTCGGTTCAGCATTTTCATCAATTTCAGCATCAATGTCCAGAGAATCATAAGTCAGATTAGAAACAGTCAGGAATAACTGATTGAACATTTTCTGAATTTCATCAGTATTGCCGGAAATTTCAATTTCGCTGACGATATTGTCAGAATTGAAAAAGGTCTTGCTGTTTTCAGCATCCATTGTCATCGAGAAATGCAGGTCATCAACAGTAACATCCAAAGCAGAAACTTCGGTCATATCCGGAGAGAAGATTTTATCCGTCATCAATTCAGAAGCGTTTGTTTGCAGGAAAGAAACTCTGTTCGGAGTCATTGTGGCAATCTGTCCGGATTCTTCATAGACAAGATAAACTTCACTGTCTTTCTGGTCAAATTCGGCGAAATCAATTGTCATCGTATCGCCAAATTCAGTCCTGACAGTAAACTGATAAGCCGGGTCATCCAGATGATAGTCTATTAAGTCCTGAGGACTTTCCGCCATCTTGACAAAAGAATCCACTTGCAGACGGGTGACAGAAGTCAGCATAGAGTTAATATTTGCGCCGTTCAGCGGTGCATTGGCAAGAGGGGCGAACATCTGCCAGCGGTTATTTTCATCTTTTTCAATCTCAAAAGAAATATCATCTTTATGCTGTAGTTTGACATAATTGATATTCACATCAAGCCAGTTGATGAGATAAGGGTCTTTCAGGTAAGAAAGTCCCCCTTTCAGGACTTGCCCTTTATCAAAATCAATCGCATAGACAGTAGCATCATCTGGACGCATAATATAAAAATATTCTTCTGTAGCGGAAGGATTTCCAATATAAATTGTATAAGCCTCACTGCCGGAGTAACAAGTCAGGGAAGAACAGGTTTCCAGTCCGTAACCAGCCATATCTTCACTGCTGACGTTGAGTTTTTTCAGGGCGGTTAAATTGCTCATATAGTTGCAAATTGTGTTGATATAAAATGCATTCAGATGAATGTCATATTTATAATCAGTACTGGTAATTTCCCAGCCGTCTACAGAATTTTCGACAGTAAAATGACCTTCTGGCACTTCAATTTCGACTTTTTCAATGCTGTTTTCATCAAAATCGAATAACTGGAGAGAATTTTTTTCTTCCAGAGCAGCTTGTTCCTCTCTGGATTTGAGCGTATCTACAGCAATATAAGCGCAGATACCCACAATCAGCAGAACAACAAGTGCAATTACAAGAGCTTTTATTTTTTTGGTACTCATAGATTAAGAATACCTCCTCTTGAACCATACCCCTGCACCAATCAGACCAATGACAACAGGAACAGCAATAAAAATAATCATGGTAGCATTGGCAGTGGTTTCGGAATTGATATTCATAGAGTCGTAATCACGTTCTTTATCAGCGATACCCATATCCAGAAGCAAGTCACTGTCATGCATCCAGCTCATGGAAGAAAGCATCAGATAAACCGGAATTATCATGTAATCCTGAGAAACATTGACATCATCAATAAATTCAGCATTGCCCATTGCAAGAACTTTTGCCCCGTTGCGGAGGGTACTGGTCGAATACATAGCCAAATCAAGCGGATAGCCAGTTACCTCTTCTGCTAAGGGGTCAGAAGCACCATACACTTCACCGACAGCTGTCGAAACAGTATCACCATATTCGTTTGTAGAAGAAATAGTCTGTAATAAAGAACCAACTTCCAGAGAATAGTCATCAGAATTTAAGTAATGATAAAAGCTTCTGGAATTGCTCATGAAAGCGTAGTAGCCGTTGTCAGTCATATCAGCAAGTTCACTGGTAATATCAACTGTACCAGTTTCCGTATCGGCACGGACAATGCTTACATTATAAGTATAGGGGTCACCGCTGACATAGCGGCTGGAGTCCGTTTCCTTTACTATGTCATAATCCATTGCAATCCCAAAAGAATTCAGAATAGATTCAATATTTTTATAGACGACTTTTTCCTTGTTCGGGGACATCAGGAAGCAGATATTTCCGCCGTTGTCGAGATAATCATTAATTATGCGTGTTTCGTCATTGGACAGGTCAGATTTCGGCGCAGCAAGAATGAGCATAGCAGCATCTTCCGGAACAGTAGATTCTGTTGCAAGATTGAGTTCCTGTGCATTATAATTCCGGTTTTTCATATTGGAATAGAATTTGGTATAATCATTCTGGAGTGTTTTTTCGCCGTGACCAGTGAGGAAATAAACAGAAGCCTCTTTTCCGGAAGCAACAGCACTGATTGCACCAGTAATATAATTTTCACCTGTAAAATAGGCAGCTTCTACCATACGGCTGTTATCTTCGCCATAAGAAACATCATACTGGTACATACTGGTTGCAAGCACATGTTTGCTGCGGTCTTCACAGCAGAAAACCATATCACCTTCAGAGAGGTCATAGCCCAGCTCCTTCAGTTTGCTGACAAGTGCCGGGTCTTTGTCCGGGTCGAAATCTACAAAATTAATATTTGCATATGCAGAATACTGTTTGAGCGTATAATATAATGCCATACTGTTGTCATCTGTGGAGAGATAATCCATATCCATGAGGAAATAAAAATCAACCTGCTTATCAAGCGTTTTCAGATAATTTTTAGTAGTGTCAGAAAGTTCATAGAGTTTTGCCGGGGTCATGTCCCAGATGACGTGCAGACGGCTTGCCAGAAGGTTAAGCGGAATCGCCACAGCCAGAGCCAGAGCCGCCAGAATTGCGGCATAAGCTGTAAATTTCCGGTTTTTGAGATTCTTGAACGGTTTGTTTTGTTCCATGATATTTGCCTCCTTAGCTGTGACTCCAGCGGCGTTTTTCAATTGCAATGATATTCCAGCAAATGACAACTGCCGCCGCACTCAGGAAGAAAATCAAATCTTCCAGACGAAACATACCCTGTGAAAAGTAAATAAATCTTCTCTGCATGGAAATCCAGCTGATAGCAGAATTCAGCTTCGGATAAGCATTGACAAGTGCTGTACCGCCAATCTGGTCAACCAGAAGTGTGCCTTCCATGATAATTTCACCAAGAATTGCGGCAATTATTGCATTTCCTGTCAGAGAAGAAAGCAGCATTCCGACAGCAATGCAGACCATGCCCCAGAAGTAAAAACCCAGATAAGCACAAATCAGAGAAGACCACATTACCTGCCCGTTGATGGCAGCATAGACAGGAAAGAAAAGTGTAGAAAACATCATAACAGCAAAAACGGTCAGAATCGAAAAGTATTTTGCAAGTACAATTTTCCCGACACTCAGGGGACTCGTCAGAAGCAGAACTTCTGTACCACCCCGGCGTTCATCTGCAAAAGAACGCATTGTCAGAATCGGAATAATAAAGATAAAGAAAAAGAAATTATCATAGAAAATGCCCGGAAATGAAAATTTCAGCACATTCGAGTCCATAGAAGCAATCGCTGTCACAAATGCAAAGCTGAATATCAGCATGAACAAAGCAGTCAGCACATACGCAAACGGCGAGAAGAAAAATGACTGCAATTCTTTTTTATATAATGAGAACATAAGTATCAGACCTCCTCGTCATAGGGATTTGATTGTTTTGTTTCGTCAATTAACTGTTCCAGACTGGATTTTTTCTTTTCCTGAATAATTTTCATAAAGACTTGTTCCAAATTCAGTTTTGCAAGATGCATCTCAACAATACTGCACTGATTATTCAGCAGAACAGACATGATTTCATTCCGGACAGATTCTTCGGCGAGTTCAATCTGATAAAGATTTCTGTTTTCGGAAATTTCTTTTACATCAGCAACTGAATTGACACCCCGGATATCTTTCAGCAGACGGATAATCTTATCTTTATCGCCTTCGGCAGTAAGATTCAGGACAGTATCGGCAGTAAGATTTTTTTCCAGATTTTCGATTGTATCTTCCGCCATGATTTCGCCTTTGTTGATAATTACAACACGCTGGCATACTGCGCTGACTTCTGCGAGAATATGCGAACTGAAAATCACAGAGTGGTCTTTTCCCAGTTCCAGAATTAAATTCCGGACTTCCATTACCTGTGTCGGGTCAAGACCCACAGTCGGCTCGTCCAGAATCAGAATTTTCGGATTGCCCAGCAGAGCCTGTGCAAAGCCGACTCTTTGCTTATACCCTTTGGAAAGATTCCGGATAAGTCTCCGGCGCATATCAGTGATATGCAGTTTTGCCATAGCATCTTCTACCTGTGCTTTGCGTTCTTTGCGTGGAACGCCTTTCAGCCCGGCAACAAAAGTTAAATACTCTTCTACACGCATGTCCGGATAAACCGGCGGAATTTCCGGCAGATAGCCGATACATTTCTTTGCTTCGCTTGCCTGCTCGGTAATATCAAAGCCGTTGACTGTCACCGTTCCCCCCGTGGACGGCAGATAACCGGCAATGATATTCATGGTGGTGGATTTTCCTGCTCCGTTTGGTCCAAGAAATCCCAGAATTTCATTATCCCGGATTTCAAAGTCAATTCCCTTGACAGCAGGATTTCTGCCATAATATTTCGACAGATTTTTGATTTCGACCATAAATCATTTTTCCTTTCTCTTGCATAAATTGCAGTACAGACATACATAATTTTATTATGGCATAAAAATATAAATGAAATATAAACAAATTATGTATTTTCTGTGAATTCATCAGAATAAAAGCTAACTTTTTTATTATAACCTGTCATTGTGTTAGACTGATGAAAAAATATTGCATAATGTTTGAAAATTTATTGTTAAAATATACAAAAATTGTGTTCGTTTCATGTACACAGTGCCGAAATTGTGAAAAGACTGTTCCGGATTTTTGGGAAAGCCTTGACAAAATAGCTTGAATTGGCTATAATGAAACTATGAAAGTCTGCTTCTGAAATGCACTGAATCAGAGGCTGACTGTCAGAATTGGTGTGATATTTTTTTTAAAATCTTAAACAAACCTAAAATCAAACGAGAGGGGAAATTTAGAATGCTTTTTAAGAAGAGCAAAGCTGTGATTGCAGCAGTACTTTCTGTCGCAACAATCACAAGCACAATGGCTGCAACTGTAGCACATGCAGGCACAAACGTTGGCGGTACACCCGGCAGCAGAACCAAAGAAGAAGCTTTTGGTGATGATACTTATGCTGCTCGTTTCCTGTCCCTTTATGACGATGTTGTCACAAATGGTCAGGCTAACGGCTACTTGAGCAAAAATGACGGCGGTGCTGGTTCTTTCGGTATTCCATACCATGCTGTAGAAGAAGTAATTATCGAAGCTCCTGACTATGGTCATGAAACAACTTCCGAAGCAATGTCCTATCTGGTATGGGCTGCTGCAATGAGAGACAATATTGCTAAGAATCACGCTGACCAGGTAAGCAAGGGTAATGTACAGTATACAAATGACCTTGC
>DJXC01000041.1 GCA_002449575.1 Ruminococcus sp. UBA7014 | reverse complement strand
TTGATATTCTGGTCATCAAAAAAGGGAGAAAGATTGTCGCCTGCACGCTGGTCATTGAGAAATTCTGTCCATCCCTCCAGATTGTCGCTGTATTTTCCGACACCAAGGTCAGCAGCAAAAGATAACACAAGGGAAGCATCAACAGCGTTAATCGAGCCGTCACGATTGACATCAGCAAGCAGCTCCTGTTCAGGGGTCAGACCAGATTCAAGCCCGACACCAATATTGGAGGCAGCCGACAGAATTAAAGAAGCATCCCAGGCAGTTACCCGTCCGTCACCCGTAATATCAGGATAACGGCAGTCAGAAATAGGGATGGCAGTGCCGTAATCGTACATTTCACCAGTGCCACGGAGCAGAAGTTTTCCATCTGAATACAGCACATAATAAATATCATCGCCACACTGACCGACTTTCACAATATCACCCGTCATATCGTCAATTTTAAGCTGTAAAGTGTCAATTTTGCTGTTTAAGCCTTCAACCGTTTCATTGTATTTTTCAATCTGAGCGTTCAGTTCTGCAAGCTGTGCCAGCATATCAGTGACTTTGCATTTGCCGAGAATACATCGGCAGTAGCCACATAAATTATTATCTTCCCTGTAATCAAACCAGTCAAATTTTGAAAGCGAAACTGCACCGACATTCAGACAGACGGCATACAGTGTCAGCTTTTTTCTGTTTGTATCAACCGGAATTGACGGAACAGAGGGATTTTCAGCAGGAGTTCCTGCGACAATTTCAATCCTGACATCACGCACACCCTCGGAAACATCACAGACAATGCCGATTGTGACATATCTCGGCAGGGACTCGTCCTGATATTCCGACAGGTCAATGCTGTATCTGGCATCGTTAATGAAATAATGCCCGCTTATCCACGCTTTTCCTGTGCCGAGAATGACTTTTAAGCCAGCAATAATGACTTGCCTGCTCCGGCTTCTCCGACAATGACAAACGATTTCTGCGCCCTGTTGACAGGAATCAGAAAATAGCCGAGTATCTCCTGCACCAGATACACCTGTGCATCTGACAGGGCATCATGCAGAAATTTCAGGAACATCGGGCATTTTGCATCCGGTACATAGCGGACATTGAGCTGAACTGTTGAAAGATACTGCGGCGAATGTTCCGTCAGTGTATTTTCAATCACGTTGTATAAGCCGTTCCGCACGTTGATGAGATACGGATTGGCATTGAGTTCACGGACATCACGCTAAATCTGCATTCGCCATTGTCCCTCTGCATCGGAAATCTGAGAAAGTTTGGTGTTGCCTGTCAGCATCTGCTCACGCACCATGTTTTTGGCATCAAGCTCCGATATTTCGGTATAAACACCATGTTCATAGCGGTAGTGCTGTTCAGCGGCATAAAAGACAGGTGCATTTTTTGCAAGATATATCGCCAGAACATCAGGCAGAAATTTCAGACCACGTTCCGTTTCTTCATACCAAGCAGGAATCCTTGCGACTTTCTGACTGTGCTGTTTGGCTCTTTTTTCATTCTCAAAATTCTTGTTCACTTCCTTGTGATAAGCAATTAAAGGCTTCAAATCGGCTGTTTTGAAACGAAACTTGTCTTTCATCGTGTAATTGATGACTGCATTTGCTGTGACAGCATCAAGATTATACAGATACTCCTCAATAAAATGCCTTGCCTGCTGTAAATTTTCAATTGTTGAATCGCTGACAGGCAGATTCGCAAGCATTGTCTGAATGCCGTCCAGTGACAAAGGCTGATAAACCAGTGCCGCAGGAGATTTGCACGAGCATAAGCCGTTTTTCAGTTTCGGGCAGACATAACCTTTCTGAGCAATTGTTTCACAGGTCATAGGAGCTGTGCCAGATTTCTGAAAATGTGCAATTTTAGCATCTGTTTCCTGCGGACTGTATTTCGGATAATTTCTTGAAAGTTCGTGAATGCGTTCAATACCGCCCTCAAACGGGAATAAATTTGTTATCATTGCATACCAGTCATGCTCCGGAAGTGTCTGAGAATCATTTTTACAATGCTGTAAAAATAAGCATTCCGCTTCGATACGCTGTAATCCCTTCTGCGTTCCCATTTTGATTGGCTGTGCAGTCTGTTCCGGAGCTGATACAGTTTTCAGCTCCGGCAGTGCCTGCATCAACTGTTCCTGTGTATATCTGCGTTCAGGATGAAAAGAAATGCATTCCACCAGAACTGGCTCTTTTTTGCAGTGATAATAATTCGGCAGACGCATGACACGGCTTTCATTCACGCACATCGGGTCACCGCCGAAATGCTGTACCAATGCTTTCTGAATTGGTCTGAACTGCGATACATCGGCATTCTGCACAAACCAGTATGTGTGCAAAGATTTTCTTGTTTTGATTACCATACTCGGCGGAAGCGGGAAATTATCAATCAGTTTCTGCTGTTCTTCAAAGGACTTGTCATCCATTTCCACGAACTGGGCGTTAATGCGTGTAATTTCCTTGTCGGTGTGTCCGCCTGAATTGACCACAAAGAAAATGCCACGATGTTTCTGGTTATGTTCAGCAAGCTGTTCTTCGACGGAGAAAAACTTCCCCGCTTCGACATTCAGTTTCGCACCCGTAAAAATGCCCTCTTTTCGGTCGTCAAAGATGCGGAGACAAACAATATCATCAGGGCTGAACAGGGCATTGATGACATCCTGTGCAGAGATATTCATAGAATTTCCTCCATTTTCTCAGTAAAATAGCGGATTTTCTTTCTTCTTTCCTTTGCTTTCTGAATTTCTTCTTTCATGCCTTTGGAGTAATTCTCACCGAAAACCCACAGTTCCTTACAAAAACACATCAGAATTTCATTCATCAAAAATGCTTTTTCACGTTCTTCCGGCTTGCTGTCATCCAGAAACTGTGTGAAATAGAGATGGGGTGTGATAGGCAGGCAGTTCCTGTCTGCGGCGAATCGACTGTATTTCTTTGCCTGTTCTGTATTATACAAAATATTTCCGGCATAAGGAGAACAAATATATACAACCGGCATGAATCTGAATTTTTTCTTTGTCTTTTTGACCTTTCGTTCTTCTTTTTCAATGCGTTTCAGTGCTTCATAGGCTGTCGGGTCAGCGTAGCCCTCGCTGTTAAATCTTCTTGCCATAATGTTCCTCCTGACCATCCAGACCGCCCGCTGTACGCAGGCGGAGGACAGTTTTTCTCTCCAATACGGAGAGTATTGGTTAAATGTTTCCTGCGGAAAATTCACGCAGAATCGCAGTAAAAATTTCTTTCAGTTTCTTGTCATCTTCGATGATGTCCAGCTTATTGATTTTATTGACAGCAGTCTGGCTCATACCGTTCTGAATCATGCGGTTATGACGGTTGCGGAGACGTGCGTCAAGGTCAGCACCTGCTCTGGTTTCAAGCTGGTCATAGAGCTGAATATAAATATCATGAATGCCGGAATAATCACCCGTCTGCTTCCATGCAATGCTGGTGATGGTGTCACGGACATACTTTTTCCAGTTGGTGGGCTGTAACAGAAATGTGTCCTGAATCGCTTCTACCTTGTTCTGCACTTCATCAAGCCGTTTCTGGTGCTGTGCCATCATGCGTTCATGCTGGATAAGCACCTGCAATTCTCTGGAAAAGTGCATATCACCTGCGTAAAATCCATTCTTGCGGATAGAGGGCAGTACCACGGAAGTTACCCATTTTCTGAACGGCTTTGCCTGCGGTTTGTCACTTCTGAGAACGACGCTATAAAATCCGCTTTCGCTGATGATGGTCATATTCTGTGTGCCACCAGGGGTCGTCATCAAAGTACGACCCTTTTCATCCTCATCAAGTCTGGCGGCTACTCTGTGCGGTTCGGACAGTTCCAGCACTCTGCAAACATCAGCCAGCACAAGCCACGGTTCATCATCAATCATCAGAATTCTGACATCATTGTCACCATAATTCCATACAGTCAGTTCGTTGTTCATGTTCATAAAAACTCTTCCTTTCTTTCCGTTGCGTTCTTCCATCGTGCCACATGTATGTCCGGCAGATGCTTCCGCAATCAGCGGCAACTCAAATTCAGGAAACGGCTGTTTTTCCATACCTTCCCTGA
>DJXC01000173.1 GCA_002449575.1 Ruminococcus sp. UBA7014 | reverse complement strand
ACACGTTCTACCGGAAGTTCCAGACGGTCAGCAATTTCTTCAGGAGACGGGTCATGACCGTTTTCATGCAGAAGCTGACTGGAGACTTTTTTGACTTTCGTAATAGTTTCTACCATATGCACCGGAATTCTGATGGTTCTTGCCTGGTCTGCAATGGCACGGGTAATTGCCTGACGAATCCACCACGTCGCATAAGTCGAAAACTTGAAACCCTTGTTATAGTCAAATTTCTCTACTGCCTTAATTAAACCAAGATTTCCTTCCTGAATCAGGTCAAGGAACTGCATACCTCTGCCGACATATTTTTTTGCAATGCTGACAACCAGACGGAGATTTGCTTCGGAAAGACGCTGTTTTGCTCTTTTGGCTTCCAGAGGTGTACCTTCTGCCATCAGACGGGCGAGGACAATTTCTTCATCGCCGGATAGGAGCGGCACACGACCAATTTCTTTCAGATAGATTTTTACAGGGTCGTCCACAGCAAGTCCTTCGGCAGAAAGTGCAGCATCTAAATCATCATCTGGATTGTCGCTGATTTCAAGATGATTTAAATCAAAATTATCATCGATAATATTATTATCAATAATTTCAATATTATGCTGCTCGCAGTTGTCATAGAAAGAATTAAGCTGGTCAGCATCGAAATCCATTTCTTCAAGTGCATCGGTAATCTGCTTGGTTGTCAGTTTGCCGGTGGCTTTTCCTCTTTCGAGCAGTGCTTCAATTGTAGACTTCTTGTCCATTCTGATTCCTCCTTAATAAGTAAAACGGATATTCTTCTTTTTATTGGCAAAGACCTGAAGAAGGTCATTGTCGGACAGATTGGATATATTTGTCATCTGGTTTTGTGCAGAATGCAGATTACAAATACAGTCATCAATCACATCTGGATTGATTTTATCCCGATAATAGATAAAAATTCTGGTAATGCGGCACATTTCCTCGGCAGAGAAGCAGTCTCCTGTCATTGAGGGAATAAACCATGTACAGCCGGGAAGAATCCGGCATAAAATCTGATAAATTTTTCGATGAAAATCTGTTATAAAATCTTCCGGAGAAAGCCGGGAAGTGATAGCATCAGCTTGTTCCGGATGCCACATCAATGCAGCAAGCAGCAGTTCTTCTGATTCATTTTCTTTCAGGTGTTCCCGTGCTTGCGGATTGATTTCATCTCTGATATGAAACTGTTTTTCAATATTATCATGAAAATTCTCGTCAGAAGTTCTTTTTTCCTGTTTTTTGCGGAATTTTATGATTTCGTCTTTCAGGACTTCCGGACGAATGTGAAGTTCCTGCGCAGTACGGTGCAGGTATACTTCCTGTTCTTTGGCATTGCCGATTTCGGAAAGAACTTTTACACTTTGGCGAAGATAGGAAATTTTTCCGTTTTCGGTTTTCAAGTCCAGACCGCTGCGACATCTGTCAAGCTGAAAATCTGTTGCATTTTTTGCATTTTTTAAAAGAAGCCGGAAACGTTCCGCACCGAATTGTTTAATATATTCGTCCGGGTCTTTGGCATCTTCATCAATATGCAGAATTTTCGCCGGAAGTCCGACTGCATGAAAATGGCGGATTGCTTTCTGTGTAGCGTTTTGTCCGGCATTGTCGCTATCATAGGAAATAATAACAGTATCAGCATACTGGGCAATCAGTCGTGCCTGCTGAGGGGTGATAGCTGTGCCGAGTGTGGCAACAGCATTCCGGAAACCTGCCTGATAAAGTGCGATGACATCCATATAGCCTTCTGCAAGAATTAATGTGCCGGGAGTATTTTGTCCGGCAAATTGCAGAGAAAATAAATTTCTGCCTTTATCAAAAACAGGGGTATCACTGGTATTGAGATATTTCGGCTTGCTGTCATCAAGCACACGACCGCCGAAGCCGATAACATGCCGCTGCATATCCATGATGGGAAATATCACTCTGTTCCGGAAATTGTCATAGACATTGCCGTTTTCACTTTTCCGGCAGACGTTGGCAAGAATTAATTCCTCTTCGGAATAGCCTTTTTTTGTCAGATAATTCTGGAGCTGATGCCAGTCATCCGGTGCATAGCCAAGTCCATAACTTCGGACAGTCTGCGGAGAAAGTTTTCGCTTTGTCAAATAGGCAAGTCCTCTCTTATCAGAACCAGTCAGCAGATTTTTATAATAAAAATTTGCAGTTTCACGGTTAATTTCATAACAGCATTCTCGTTGTCGGAGAATGCGCCGGGCTTCTTCCGGAGACTGTTTGGGAATTTGCAGACCGCTTCGTTCAGCGAGTATCTGTACAGCTTCCTGATAGGAAAGTTTCTGCATCAGCATCAGGAATGTAACCACGTCACCGCCTGCACCGCATACAGAACAACTGAAATTGTGCGTTTCCGGATAAATGATACAGGATTTTCCTGTTTCAGAGTGAAAGGGACAAGAACACGCAAAACCATGGCTGCATTCATTCAGCTCAATATGGAATTGCCGGAATTCTTCGGCGACAGGATTTTTTTCGAGAAGTGTAAATAAAAATTCATCAGGAAAGAATTTCATAAAATCCCCCGCTTTCTGGGTGATTTCAGGACTTTGATACAGGCTTCTGTACTTTCGGCGGTGAATTCTATTCCCTGATATTTTTTCAGAAGTGCAGAAAGTTCCGGAGGTGTCTCACCAGGAAGACTTCCGGATTCACAAAGAAGCTGATAAAGCTGACAGTGCATAGCAGTCACAAAATATTCCGGAGAGAGTTTTTCCTGTATATTCGGGATTTCTTCCGGAAAGCGTGAAAGGTAGACAAGAATTTGTTCTTCTGCTCTGCGTTGTTTCAGATTTGGCTGATTTATGCTGAAAAGTTCAGACTTATCCAGCGGACGGGATTTTTTCTCAGAAATGACGGGCTTTTTATGATTCAGCCTGTCAATTTCAGATTGCAGTTGTTCCCGTGTAAGATTTAAATCTTCAGCAGTTTGATTCAGATAAATTTCCTGTTCAAGAGGATTTCTGATACCGGAAAGTATTTTTGCAGATTTTTGAATCATGGTATATCTGTCCCGTTTTTTATCAAGACCTTTCCATGAATTTTGCAGGGCAGTCTGTACAGCATCTCCGGCATGTGCAAGAAGATTCCGGAATTCTTCATTTCCGTATTTTCGGATAAATCCGGCAGAATCCTGTGCATCCTGTAAGCTGACAACCTTGACGGCAAGCCCGGCATGACTGCAAAGATTCCGGATTTTCTGAATATTGCCGTACTTGGCAGCGTGACTTGAAATCAGGATAATTTCTTTTGCGTACTGTATTACAGCCTGTGCATGAAGAGCTGTAAACTCTTCCGGAACAGATATGACATTTTCAAAGCCTGCCTGATAAACCGCTGCGGTACAGAAATAATCTTCTGCAAGAATAATAGATTTTGCGTGATTGGAATTCCGGGCAAGCTGGAGAGAAAAAATGGTTCTGTTCCGGCTGGATACCGGAGTATCTTCTGTAATGAGAAACGGCGGCTTTTCCTGCTCCACGGCTTTTCCGCCGAAAGCAGTCACATTTCCACGGAAATCCACAACGGGAAATAATATTCTGTGCCGGAATTTGTCATACAGTTTGTCATGTTGATTCGGTCGGCAGAGTCCGGCAGTCAGCAGTTCTTCATCAGAATAGCCTTTCTGACGAAGATGATAATGCAAAGCCTGCCAGTCATCTGAAGCATAGCCGATAGCATATTTTTTGATAGTTTCCGGCTGAATGTGATAATGTTTCAGATATTGCAGTCCGGTTTTGTCAGAGCCTTTCAGCAGATTCAGATAATAAAAATTGGCAGTTTCCCGGTTGATTTCAAGGCATCTGTCACGAAACTGTGTTTTCTTTTTTTCTTCCGGACTCTGGGAAGGAATGGTCATGCCGCATCTTTGTGCAAGTGTTCTGACTGCTTCCATATAGCTGATATTATCCGTCAGCATAACAAATTTGATAACATCACCGCCAACTCCACATCCGAAACAATAAAAAGAAGCACTTTCCGGATAAACCGTACAGGACGGCGTTTTTTCAGAATGAAAAGGACAGCAGCAGACATAAGTTCTGCCACGTTTCTTTAAATCTGCATAAGTGCGGAACATCTCCACAATATCGTTTGCCGATTTGAGCTGGGAAATAAATTCATCAGGCAATCTTGCCATAATCAGGAACACCGCCTTATCATCAGAATTTTTTCTTCTCTGTTTTATTATACGCATTTGATATCCGGAAACCCTCTTTTTTTCCGGAAATTTTTTCATGCAGTTTTTTTATTTCAGTACGGACGAAAAATCCGCATAAGATGGAGTTCCGCACTGCATCTGGATTTTACCGCCGGAAATATCGGTCAGTTCGGCTTTCAGGTCAGCAAGCACTTCATTCCGGACAAGGAGTTCTAACATGACATCCGTATTGAAATCGCTGTTTTGTTCGAGTATCCCGTATTTCGGAAGACAGTAAGTCACTTTTCCATAAAGGGTATAATCCATCCGGAGGGTGAGGGGAGTGCTTTCACACATATGCTGAATCTGGGCAGCATCGCAGGTAATTGCTGCACTATGGGAATAGGCTCTTACCAGACCACCGCCGCCAAGCAAAATGCCGCCGAAATACCGGACAACAACACAGCAAAGGTCAGTCAGGTTTCGTTTCTGCAATACGTCCAGTACCGGAACGCCTGCTGTTCCCTGAGGTTCGCCGTCATCGCTGTAACGGGTAATATTGGAATCTCTCAGAATATAGGCATATACATGATGTTTTGCCTTCCTGTGCTGTGCCTTGACAGAATTGATGAATTCTACAGCTTCTTCATTGGAACTGACCGGAGATAAACAGCCGATAAATTCGGATTTTTTTTCTGTAAAAGAAGTCTGCGCCGGAGCGGCAATTGTGATATAATCCATGATATTCCCTCACTTTCTCAGGAAAGTAAAACGGACAGTTTCAAGAAAAAACTGCCCGTATGAAAATTACTTATCCAGATTATTGCAATCCACGCTTGGCAGCTTTACAGAGTACAAAAAGCCTTGCTTAGACGTTGGAAATGTTTCAGTTCACAAAGGTCTGCCAATTTCTCTCTGTACCTTTTTGAACTCTGGAAAACTTACTTGTCCAAATTGAAACGTCTCTTGAATCTGTCAACACGTCCGCCAGTATCAACCAGTTTCTGTTTGCCGGTGTAGAACGGATGGCACTTGGAGCA
>DJXC01000169.1 GCA_002449575.1 Ruminococcus sp. UBA7014 | reverse complement strand
TGGCTCTGCATTTTGCAATCGCCTACTTCTCTCTTGTTTTGCAGAAAAAGCAATCATATTTTATTATACCGCATTTTTTTGAAAAAGGCAATATTTAGTGTGCATAGTTTTTTGAATTTGTGCAATCATAATAAAAATAACAGCTCTGTCCTGTACAGGTTGCTATATTTTTAAAACTAATTTTACGGGAGATGTCAGATAATGGAACTTTGCAGAATGAAATGTGAATTTGCTTCTGAAGAACTTGCCGAACTTGCTGCCGGACGTATCCGCAGAAATCTGAAACAGATACGCAGTCTCCGTATCCGGAAGCTGGGAAAAGCTCTGCCCTCTGTCAGTGGCAGACAGCAGTTCACCATGTTGCCGGCTAATCTGAGAATGGAAAATTATGCGACAGATGTATTAATTTCTGAAATGAGTGATTCTGTTTATCCGGAACACTGGCTTCGGAAATCTGCTGAGCTGACAGTTGTCTGTGATAAAGCCGATTCTGGCACAGTTTCGGGAATTATGCAGGCTCTGGGGGCAGTGCAGGTTCGCTTTGTATAATTCTGTCACCAAATTGTGATAATTTTTGACAAAAAAGTAATCATTCATGTACTTGACAAATCTGCAAAAATATGATAGCATGAAAGAGATGAAAAATCTGCCGGATGTCAGAAAATTATCTGCTGTAGTAAGAATCCGAAAGGTTCTATTCCAGACTAATCCGGCATATATTACAGCAGGACTTTTCCTAAAAACCAAAATCGGAGGTCGAAAACATGTATCAAAAACATTTTTGTCCGGAAGGCTTGCTTCTGGACACACCAGAGAACCAGGCAGCCATTTCCAGTCCGCAGGGTCTTTTACAGGCACAGTTAAGCGGAAGAATTCTCGAAGCCAGAGTGACTACCTGTGACAGCAATCATAATATGTGGGTAAATCTGCCGTGTATGCGTGGCATGATTCCCCGTGAAGAAGGTGCTGTCGGTATTCTGGAAGGGGAACTTCGTGACATTGCCCTGATTGCAAGAGTCGGGAAGCCTGTCTGCTTCAAAGTTATCCGTCTGGATACTGATGAAACAGGGGAGGAAGTGGCAATTCTGTCACGTCGTGCCGTTCAGGAACAGTGCATGGCACAGTTTCTCAGTCAGCTGAATCCCGGTGACATTATTGATGCCAAAGTCACCCATCTTGAACCATTCGGCGCATTTGTCGATATTGGTTCGGGGATTGCCTCTATGGTGCCGATTGATGCAATTTCTGTTTCCAGAATTGCACATCCGTCTGACCGTTTTGTAGTTGGGCAGAGTATCAGGGTAATTATCAAAGGCAGACAGGACAAGAGAATTCTGCTTTCACACAAGGAACTGCTTGGCACATGGGAAGAAAATGCAGCATTGTTCCATGTGGGAGAAACAACCTGCGGCATTGTGCGTTCTGTAGAAAAATATGGTGTATTCATTGAACTGATGCCAAATCTTGCCGGACTTGCCGAGCTTCGCCAGCCTGTGGAAGTCGGTCAGCGCACCAGTGTTTACATTAAGGCATTAATTCCGGAAAAACTCAAAGTCAAGCTGATTCTGGTAGATGTCTGTGAAAACAGTGCCAAACCTGAACCACTGCGGTATTTCTATCAGGAAGACCATATTGACCACTGGATTTATACGCCGCCGGGAGCAGGCAAATTTATTGACACTGTCTTTGACGGCAGTGTTGCAGGGATTCTGTAATTATTTTCAATCCGGTTCTGTTGCAGAACCGGATTTTTTATTTTACCAATTTGATAGAAATACTGACAAATATTTCTTGACTTTTTGAAAAATATGCTATATAATGATACTATGAGATTTTTCAGAAAGGACTGTTATCATGACCGAACTTGAAATTATGAAAAATGCCGAAGCTTGTCTCCGGTTTCTGGCAAAGGGAACTGACCCGTTTACAAAAGAATCTGTTCCGGAAGATGATGTTGTCAAAAAAAAAGAAATCAGCAAATATCTGAATTTTACAGCGGATTTTCTGCATAGAAAAATTTCCGATATGCAGGAAATTCAGATGGATTCTGTTGTTCCTGAAACACCAGAATTTGAAATCATGGATGAAGGTATACTTATTAGTCAGATTGCAAAATATTTGAATTATGTGCTGCATAGACCAGAAAGCAGTCAGTTCACAGCCAAATCCCTGATTTTCTGGCTGATAGAACAAGGAATTATTTCAGGAGAAGACAGTAGTCATAAAACTGTCACGCAAACTGGAGCAGATATAGGAATTTCTCAGGCAATTTCCGAAAAAGGCTCGAAAGTACTTCTTTACGGTTCAGATGCACAGCAATATATTTATCAGCATATCGACCAGTTTATCACCTATTTTGAACAACATGAAGAAGAATTTGTCGACAGGCGTGAACTTTTTTGTCTGACTCCGGAACAAAAAGCATATCTGTCTCCGTTTGCAGAAGAAGCAACAATTTCAGATATGACAAAATATTTGAATTCTCTGATTGATACCAGTCAGGTAAAGCCGTTAAAAAATGGAATTCTTTCCGGCTGGCTGTTCAGTAACAGAATTTTAGAAAAAAAAGGGAATCAGAAACAGTATACACCAACTTCGGAAGGGGAAAATATTGGTATTTTGTGCAGAAGCTACACACGAAACGGATATGAATTTCATATCAGTATTTTTACTGCACAGGCACAGCAATATATTTTCGACCATATTGATGACCTGACAGAATTCAATCAGCTCGAAAATTAAATATATTAAAGGGGAAATTTGTATGAAAAAAAGAAGAATCACTGCCGGAATCATGACTGCTGCCATGTTGTTTTCTGCGCTGCCTGTCATGAACGTTGCTGCTGAAGATACTGAACTCGTCAACGATACGTTCGAGGAAGGCTTCGGCACTTGGAAAGCCCGTACTTCAGGAAGTACAGAATTAAGCCTGTCAGACAAGTATGCAAATTCCGGAACAAAGTCGCTTTCCGTAACCGGCAGAACTGTCAGCTGGAACGGTGCAGGCGCATCTATGATTGGCACTATGTATGCCGGAAAACAGTATACCCTCAGCGTTGCTGTTCTCTATGATGATGAATCTGTCGGCGGTCAGAATCAGCAGTTTAATCTGCAATGCCTGTATACAGATGCTAACGGCAAGGAAAATTATAAGTATATCAGCAGCGTGAACGCAAAAGCCGGCGAATGGAGTGTTATCAACGGAACTTACACCGTTCCCGAAGATGCGAAAAATATTGTTGTCTATGTAGAAGCTGCTACTTTAAGCGACTTCTACATGGACGATTTCACCGTCAAAGGCGAAAAAGTCGAAAAATCAGATGCTGCTGACGGATTTTCTGATAATTTTGATGATGGTACTGTTATGGAGTGGCAGGGGAGAGGCTCACAGACTACGCTGGAAGTTTCTGACAAATACGCTCACAGCGGAACATATTCACTTTATACTGACGGTCGTCAGCAGTTATGGAACGGGGCAACCTGCAATAAAGCCTTGGTTCTCGAAGCAGGCGGTTATTACAAATTTGGCTGCTATGTTCTTTATGATGGTGATGAATATACTGATACACAGAAATTTTCCATCAATCTCCAGTATGACCTGAACGGCAAGGAAAATTATTATACTATCTATACGGAAACTGCCAATAAAGGCGAATGGACTTATGTCGGCACGGAATGCACCATTCCGGAAGGGGCTTCCAATATGTATATCTATGTACAGACCGCCTATAAACCGGATTCTGCCGTGACAAGTCAGGATTTAATGGGCTTCTATCTGGATGATGTCACTGGTGAACGTCTGCCAGACCCTGCAATTCAGGAAGATATTTCTTCTCTGAAAGAGATTTATGCTGATGATTTTAAAATCGGCTGTGCCGTTGCCAGTGCCGAATTTACACAGGG
Source organism: Ruminococcus sp. UBA7014 (assembly GCA_002449575.1). Taxonomy (GTDB): domain Bacteria; phylum Bacillota; class Clostridia; order Oscillospirales; family Ruminococcaceae; genus UBA3855. The sequence goes on along the minus strand of DJXC01000169.1, from coordinate 9,952 downwards.
CGCAACAAAAGATTTGATTCTGAAACATTATAACAGTGTGACAATCGGCAATGAACTCAAGCCGGAAGCTGTTCTCGACCAGAGTGCAACACTTGCCTATATGGAAGCCAACGGCGGTGACCAGACAAATCCGCAGATTTCGTTAAAACAGGCGGCTGCAATGCTCAAATTCTGCGAAGATAACAATCTGGATTTGAGAGGTCATGTGTTAGTATGGCACAGTCAGACTCCGGACTGGTTCTTTAAAGAAAATTATGATGCTTCTGCTGATTTCGTTTCTCCGGAAATCATGGACAAGCGTATGGAAAACTATATCAAAAATGTCATGAATGCTATCAAGACAGAATATCCCAAACTGAACGTTTACTCATGGGATGTTGTGAATGAAGCTGCTTCTGACTCCGGCACTATCAGAAATGCAGGGGCTTACTCTCAGAATGATGGCTCTTCCGGATGGGTCAGCGTTTACGGCGACCAGAGCTATATCAAGAAAGCATTCACCTATGCCAGAAAATATGCACCGGAAGGCTGTAAATTATTCTACAATGACTATAACGAATACAGTGAGAATAAATTAAAATATATCCAGTCTGATATTCTCAAAGATTTGATTGATGCAAAATTAATTGATGGTATGGGAATGCAGTCTCATATCGGCATGAGTTCACCGTCTATTGCACAGTATGAAGCTGCTTTGAGAAGCTATGCGGCAATGGGTCTGGAAATTCAGGTGACAGAACTTGATGTGTCTCTCCGCTCGAATGCTGATGAAGATTTGCTTGCACTGGCAGAACGTTATCGTCAGTGCTTTGAAATGTACAAGAGAGTCAAGGCGGACGGTGTCAATCTTTCTGCTGTCATTCTCTGGGGAATTACAGACTCTACCAGCTGGATAGGCGGCTATCCGTTGCTGTTTGATAAAGACTATCAGGCAAAGGCAGCTTATTATGCCGTTGCAGATACTTCCGCAGAAGTACAGACCATCAAAACAGCAAGAACCTATCTTTGTGATACTTCGGAAACTGGTCTGGAACTTGCTCTGGAAGCGCAGGCAGAAAATCAGATTGGCAGTGCCGGAACTTTCAAAGTCGTTCAGCAGATAAGCGACAAGAAAGCAATCTTCAATGTCATCATCAATGCGAAAAAAGCCGGAACAGCAACTATTATGGTCGGTTCTTTCCCCATTACGTTTGATGTGAATGCCGGAAAAAATACTTTCGTTGTGGAAGCCGACCGGACAAGCAATACAGCAATGCTCAAAATCAATGGTAAATCCTCAACGATGAAAGATGTCGTCATAAAGAATAACCCTCAAGCCGGAGATACAGAACGTTTTGATATTTCTCTGAACGGCGAAAACTGGAATTCTTTAGGTGAATTATCAGAATCCACAAACGGAAAACTTCTGTATGCCGAAATTCCGGCAATGGCAGAAGCTATTCAGGGTACACCTGCAATTGACGGCAAAATTGATGATATCTGGAAAACAGCGAAAGCTATCAATATTGACACATACTCTATGGGCAGCGGCGCAGCCGGAACAGCTAAAATTCTTTGGGATAATAAAAATATCTACGTTCTGGCAGAAGTCAAAGACCCTGTACTCAGCAAGGCAAGCAATAATAGTTATGAACAGGATACTGTTGAAATCTTCCTTGATGAAAATAATCACAAGTCAACTGCTTATGAAGCGGATGATATTCAGGTCAGAACGAATTTCGACAATGAAAAAACCGTGACTGACGGACTTTCCGCAGACAGATTTACATCTGCAACAGCAAAGACTGCTGACGGCTATCTGGTAGAATTTGCAATTCCGTCTACACTCGGCGGATTCAAGACAAATCAGATTGTCGGATTCGATGCGCAAATCAACGACGACGGCACAGGCGATGGGAAAAGAACTTCTATTGCAAACTGGTTTGACCTTTCCGGAATGGGCTATACTGACGTTTCCGGACTGGGGCTGCTGAAACTTGCCGGAGAAGAAAGCTCCCTTCTGGGAGATGCCGATTTAAGCGGTAAAATTGATATTCTGGACGTTATTACTGTAAACAAAGCGATTCTCAGCAAAGAATCCCTTAGCGCACAGCAGCTTACAAATGCAGATGTCAACCGGAATCAGAAACCAGATGCTGCCGATTCGCTGATGATTATGAAATATATTGTTGGTCTGGTGACGGAATTCTGATGAAATCAAAATATAAAGCAATTTTATTTATTATCTGTTCTGCGTTCTGTTTTGCGTTCATGAATGCATTTGTACGACTTTCTGGTGACTTGCCGTCCGTGCAGAAAAGTTTCTTCCGGAATTTTGTTGCACTCCTGATAGCTGCCGGCGCATGTTACAGAGACAGAAAAAACATGAACATTCCCCGGAACGGCTGGAGCTGGCTCGTTTTAAGAGCCAGCTTCGGCACACTGGGAATCTTATGCAATTTTTATGCAATTGACCATCTTGTCTTGTCTGATGCTTCTATGCTGAATAAAATGTCGCCATTTTTCACGATACTGTTTTCATGGCTTCTGCTGAAAGAAAAACTTCGTCCGGCACAGGGAGCGGCAGTATTGACGGCATTTCTTGGAAGTCTGCTGATTATAAAGCCAAGTCTGGATTTTACGGATTTCCGGGCTTCTGCCACCGGACTGACAGGAGGCATCTGTGCCGGAGCGGCTTATGCCTGTGTAAGAATACTGGGACAGAAAGGCATGAACAAAAATTTTATTGTTCTGTTCTTTTCCGGCTTTTCGTGTCTGATTACACTGCCATGGCTGATATTTGATTTTCATCCCATGACACTGAAACAAGTACTGATTCTTATCGGCGCAGGCGCATCCGCTGCCGGAGGACAGTTTTCCATTACAGCGGCATACTGTCATGCACCTGCAAAAGAAATTTCTGTTTACGATTATTCACAGATTATCTTTGCCACTTCTCTGGGATATTTATTTTTCAGAGAAATTCCGGATAAATACAGTTTTATCGGCTATGGAATTATTATTTTCGCAGCGGCGGCAATGTTCTGGTATAATAACTATTATCTGACAAAAAAGCAGTCTGAAAGCTGAACTTTCAGACTGCTGATTTTTGATATTCAATTAATTTTTTTCTTTTTAGCAGCGATATCAGCAAGGGCTTCTTTTCTGGAAAGATTAATTCTGCCCTGCTTATCGATTTCGATGACCTTGACAACAATTTCATCACCAATCTGCACAACATCCTCAACATTTTCGACACGGCGGTTTTCAAGCTGGGAGATATGAACCAGTCCGTCCTTACCGGGAGCGATTTCGACAAATGCGCCGAAATTCATGATTCTGACAACTTTACCTTTGTAGATAGCACCGACTTCCGGGTCATTTGCGATAGTTTCCACAATCTGAACTGCTTTTTTCGCATTTGCCATATCAATGCCGCTGACGAATACACTACCGTCTTCGTTAATGTCAATTTTCACATCGCATTCAGCGCATATTTTCTGGATAATCTTACCGCCCTGACCAATTACTTCACGGATTTTGTCAACTGGTACTCTGGTCTGGAGCATTTTAGGTGCATAAGCACCGACTTCAGCACGAGGTTCAGGAATAGCTTTCAGCATAATTTCATCAAGAATATATAATCTTGCTTTTCTGGTTTTCTCAAAAGCCTGTTCAATAATTGCAGGAGTCAGACCGTCTACTTTAATATCCACCTGAATGGCAGTGATACCCTTATGTGTACCGCCGACCTTAAAGTCCATATCACCGAAGAAGTCTTCCAGACCCTGAATATCAACCATAGTCATGAAATCATCACTGTCAGGCAGTGTAATCAGACCACAGGAAATACCAGCCACCGGAGCTTTAATCGGAACACCGGCATCCATTAAAGCCAGTGTTGAACCACAGATAGACCCCTGAGAGGTAGAACCGTTAGAGCTTAACACTTCAGAAACGAGTCTCATGGAATAGGGGAATTCTTCTACAGACGGCAGAACCGGAACAAGTGCTTTTTCAGCAAGTGCGCCGTGACCGATTTCACGTCTGCCCGGTCCTCTGGAAGGCTTTGTTTCGCCGACAGAATAAGACGGGAAATTATACTGATGCATATATCTCTTAGAAGTTTCTTCATCCAGACCGTCAATTTTCTGTGCATCGCTGACAGGTCCGAGTGTCACCACTGTCATGACCTGTGTCTGTCCTCTGGTGAACAGTCCTGAGCCGTGAACTCTTGGCAGAACACTGACTTCAGCAGCCAGCGGACGAATTTCATCAATTCCTCTGCCATCTACACGTTTGCCGTTGTACAGCCAGTTACGGACAATCTTTTTCTGTAATTTATAAATACATTCATCAATTTTGGCAACTGTTGCATCACCGAACTGTTCAGCAAGCTTTTCATCGAAAGCAGTATGCACTTCGTCAATAATCGGCTGCATACGCTCATCACGAACGTTCTTGTCATTGGTATCCAGAGCTACTTTCACCTTTTCACCGACAAGAGCTTCTACTGCATCAAAGACATCATGCGGAATTTCCTGAGATTCAAACTCAAATTTCGGCTTGCCGATTTCTTTCTGAATTTCAGAGATAAAGGCAACCATTTTCTTGATTTCTTCATGACCGGTCATGATAGCATTCAGCATTGTTTTTTCATCGACTTCGTTTGCGCCTGCTTCAATCATGACGATTTTGTTTGCACTTCCGGCAACAGTCAGAACAAGGTCATTATTTTCTCTCTGTTCCTTTGTCGGGTTCAGGACGATTTCGCCGTCCACCAGACCAACGCTGATGCCTGCAATCGGACCATTCCACGGAATATCGGAGATAGAAATTGCAATAGAAGTGGCAATCATACCAGTAATTTCGGGAGAGCAGTCCGGGTCAACAGAAAGAACAGTCATGACAACAGAAACGTCATTTCTCATATCTTTCGGAAACAGTGGTCTGATAGGTCTGTCCACCATACGGGAAGTCAGGATAGCCTTTTCTGACGGTTTGCCTTCACGCTTGGTAAAAGAACCCGGAATTTTGCCGACAGCATATAATCTTTCTTCATAGTCTACAGAAAGGGGGAAGAAGTCCACACCTTCACGGGGTTTTGGGCTTGCGGTCACGTTTGCCATGACAACCGTATCACCATAGCGAACCCAGCATGAACCATTGGAAAGCGCACAGGTCTTGCCGGTTTCTACCTTGACAGGTCTGCCTGCATAAGTGGTTTCAAAAGTTCTGTAATTTTCAAACATAAAAAAATCCTCGCTTTTCCAGCATAAATTTTTTTGTGTCAGGCAGCGTTTTTAGCAAAAAACCCTGCTCCGGATGACGTTCCGGAGTACGGCAGAATGCTAATAAGCCGCTGCTGACAACATGCATAGAAAGGCAGACGGCACAGAAGCCGCTGCCTTTTATGTGTTTCTTACTTACGGATGCCGAGCTTTGCAATAATAGCACGATATCTTTCAATGTCCTTCTTCTTGAGATAAGCAAGAAGGTTTCTTCTGCGACCAATCATCTTGAGCATTCCTCTTCTGGAATGATGGTCATTCTTGTGAACTTTCAGATGTTCTGTCAGGTCGTTGATACGACGGGTCAGAATAGCAATCTGAACTTCAGGAGAACCTGTATCCGTATCATGATTACGGTTCTGTTCGATGACAGTGGTCTTTTCTTCCTTACGCAGCATTATGATTCACCCCTTTATAATAAAATTTAATTCTCCGCAAACGCAGAAAAGGGAAGGCGAAAATTCCCGTTACGGGCATAACCCCTTGACCGGGTATGCGGAACAATTAGTATTATACCATACTTTTTTTGATTTGTAAAGTCTTTTTTTAAATTTTTTTAAAAAAATTTTTAAAGCGGAGTTTTAACATAATATTTCTGCATTTGTTCCGTAAAAAATATCCGGCTTCCCGGCGATTTTGTCAAGCAGCCGCTCGATTCTGTCCCAGTTGTGATTACCATCAAATTCATAGCTGTGTCCCCAGATATAAAATATCTGTATCTCATCAGAGTCAGAATGCAGGAATGTTTCGGCAAGTGAAAATAAATTTTCATCATCATGATGACAGGTAGGGGAGAAGCATAACAGATTCTGCTGTCTGCGGAAATCATGACTGCTATGCACTGTCCGTGCATAGCAGATTCCGGCTTTCCGGAGCATTTCTGTCACGACCGGACTATAACAGCCATAAGGATAAGCCATCCCGACAGGTACACTGCCGAAAATTTCCGTCAGCTTATCTCGGTCAGAAAAGATTTCCTCATACAGTTCCTGTCTGGAAAGTTCTGTCATATTTCTGTGGAATGCACCGTGAACAGCAATTTCATGTCCTTTATACAGTTCTGTGCATTCCGGAAGGTACAGGCGGCGGACAGGCATTCCCTTGTAACTCCACTCTGTGGAAGCATTCAGACCAGAATTTAGATTAAACGTACATTTCACCTGATACTGATTGCATAATTCTACAAGCCGAATATCCTGTTCATTTCCGTCATCATAGCTGAATGTGACCGCTTTCCGGAAGCATTCGGGAATCATTTGCAGAGTTCTTCTGCCATTGCTTCGATTTCTTTCAGATTGGCAGACTTGACAGCAGCGGTAATTTTCACAGAAGTTTCCAGCCATGTAATATTTTTTGATTTCTCGAACATAGCTTTCATCACTCTGCCGGCAGCAGATGCCCATGAGCCGTTTTCAATCAAGCCGACTGTTCTGTTCTGATAATTTCTTTCTGTCAGAGATTCGATAAAGTTCCGCATTGCCGGGAAAATATCGCCGTTATAAGTTGTCGTGGCGAGAACCAGTTTTCCGTAACGGAAGGCATCTTCCACAGCTTCCGCCATATCTTCACGGGCAAGGTCACAGACAACAACTTTTGGGCAGCCTTTTGCAGTAAGCTGTTCTGCAAGAAGTTCAGCAGCTTTTCTGGTGTTGCCGTATACAGAAGTATAAGCAATCATGACTCCTTCGGATTCCACACTGTAAGAAGACCATGTATTGTACAAATCAAGATAGTAATTCAGATTTTCTTTCAGCACAGGTCCGTGCAGAGAGCAGATTGTCTGAATGTCCAGAGCGGCTGCCTTTTTCAGGACTGCCTGTACCTGTGCGCCGAATTTGCCGACAATACCGAAATAATATCTTCTGGCTTCGCAAGCCCATTCTTCTTCCACATCAAGTGCGCCGAACTTTCCGAACGCATCTGCCGAAAACAATACTTTATCCGTTTTGTCATAAGTGAACATAACTTCAATCCAGTGAACCATCGGTGCAAAAATAAACTGGAGTTCATGTTTTCCGAGAGAAAGTGTTCCGCCGTCGGTCACAACCAGCTTTCTGTTGCCGAGGTCTAAATTCTCAAAATATTCACTCATCATCTTGAAAGTCTTTGCATTGCCGACAGCGACTGTTTCCGGATAAGTTTCCAGAAATGCCATAATATTTGCAGAATGGTCAGGTTCCATATGCTGAATAATCAGATAATCCGGTTTTCTGTCACCGAGTACTTCTTTCAGATTGGCAAGCCACTCATCTTTAAAATTTCCGTCAACGGTATCAAATACAGCGATTTTCTCGTCCAGAATGACATAAGAATTATATGCCATTCCATTAGGCACAACATATTGTCCCTCGAACAAGTCAATCTGATGGTCATTGACACCAATATAAGCAATTTCTTCTGTAATCTTTGTCATAAAAAAAATCCTTCTTTCTAAAATCATATATTTTATATTTTAGCATAAAATCCGGCTGATGTCAATGAATTTTTTGTGAAAAATACAGATTGACAAAACAAATAATGTATGAATGCTGTATGAAGTTTCTGGAGTGGGAACAACTCCCGATAGGGGAAGAACTTCTCTGTGTCACACTCCGCAACGGACAGAAATACGCACTGTAACAGGCTTGACATTTCCTGATTTCTGTGCTATACTAAAAAGCAGAAACTATGACATCAAGCATTTAAGGAGAGGTATTTATGAGAAAAAAATTATTGCTGATAACTGCATTCTGTCTCTGTGCGCTGGTGCTTGCTGGCTGCGGCAGCAAGGAAAATGCATCATCTGAAAATGAATCTTCTGCTGCTGAAACAACAGCAGAAACCCAAAGCATTGACAGGGAAGCTGTTCCGTTTGAAAAAACAGTTGGTGTCTGGACTTATGGAGAAGATATTCTTTTTCATTCCAAAGACGGAAATCGTTATCAGCTAAAGGAAGACAGTTCCGGCACAGTACAGGATAAGGACGGCAAAACTTATGCTGTTTCTGAATGTGAATATAAATTAATCAAAATCATGAATCAGACTGATGATGTTATCAATGTCCGGGAAGGCAGATATTCTGAAAAATTCCTTGGCAGTGATGACTATCCGGACGGCTATAAAACTATGGTTATCAGCTATAAAAAATCTGACCTGTTTGATACCGAAAAACTGGAAGAAGCTGTCAAGGGCGGTACTGCGCCGGCAAATGCTGAAACAGAAGTACAGACAGAAGCAGAAACTCTGCCTTCTGAAACAGAAGTGCAAACCGAAACAGAAACTCCTACAGAAACGGAAACAGTATTACAGACCGAAACAGAAACACAGGCTTCTGAATCTGAATCAGAAACTGAAACTGCTGCTGAAACAGCACAGGCTTCTGAAATTCCAGCAGATGCTGAATATGCTGCTATTTACAAAAAAGTACAGGATTTCCTCGAAACTGATAACTACAAACAGAAAGACCCCGGCAACCGTTCTCTTGAAATTTTCAATTATCTGCATAATCTGGCAGATTCCAATATTGAAGAAGCTTCTATCAAAAATGATACTGACAAAAATGAAGTCAGCTTCAAGTGCTATGAAAAATATACAATTACTATCAATAACACAGATGGTACTGTTACTGTCAGCGAATAAAAAAAGCTCCTCTCAAAAAGAGGAGCTTTTTTTATACTGTTTTTAACTTAATCTGACCCAGCCAGCACCAGATTTGAGTTTTCCCCATTTTACACCAGAACTGTCAACCATTTCCTGTACGATTGTGAAAGTACCATTAGAACCAATTGTACCATTGGAACTTCCGTTCGGTGCAGAATAAATTGTTGCAGAACCACTCAGTGGTACTGTATAATTTGTACTTGTGACAGTTCCGTCACTGGGTGTATCACCATCTGCAATTGTTGTGGTAACAGTTGTGATACTGCCTGCGCTTCCAGCAGTAGTCAGTGGCGGTGCAAGCGTTGCAATCCCTGCATAAGGGTCTGTTGTTGCAATATAAACCGGAGTCGGATTGCCGGTTCTTGCACCCGTTGTTGTATATGATACAGGAGGAACTACTGCACCGGGAACAGTTGTTCCTCCGAAAGCAGCAGATTCTGCACCCGGCATTGTTTCGCCGGACATAATGTCTACAGGCATTGTTTCAGGCGGATTTGTATAAGTAATACTCTCTGTTGTGACAAGAGACGGGTCAAGCACCTCATCTGGAATCTTTTCTGTTTCTGTATTGCCGTGATTCGGGTCAGCCGTTGTAGCAGCAACAGTTCCTTCGCCCTCTGTAGGTACTTGAATCTGAATTACATTTCCCTGCGGATTTGTATTTTCACCGTGTCCAAGGCTCATAAATGCCGCTACCAGCAGCACAACAATGACCAGAAACAGTAAAAAAATCAATACAATTCTGGTGACTTCGGAATCCATCTGCACCTTTTTTTCGCCTTTGTTCTGGTTTCCTTTCTTTGATGCTTGATTTGACATTTTTTCTTTCAGCTTCTTTCTTGATAAAATTTAAATCACATTCATTATACCATAAACGGCAGGAAATTTGCTATTCGCATTATCAACAAATAACACGGACAGAATACAACTGTTTTCGACAAATCTGTGATACACTGCCGGACTATTTTTATTATAGCAGAAATCTTAAAAAATTGCAAGTGCTAATCATAAAATACTTGAAATTCCATTGCAAACTTTGTGAA
>DJXC01000166.1:751-11554 GCA_002449575.1 Ruminococcus sp. UBA7014 | reverse complement strand
TCTGAACAGATTTCTCTTGCCGGCACAGAAGCTTCCGGCACAGGCAATATGAAGCTTATGCTCAACGGTGCTGTCACTTTGGGTACACTTGACGGCGCAAACGTAGAAATCAAGGACGCTGTCGGCGATGAGAATATCATCATCTTTGGTATGAAAACAGAAGAAGTCAACGCTGCAAAATATAATTATAATCCTGAAAAACTTTATAATGAAAATTATATCATCCGTGACTGTGTCAACAGAATGTATCACGGCATTAATGGCTGCACATTCAATGAAGTCGCTGATTCCCTGAAAAAGAAAGACCCCTATATGGTACTTGCTGACTTTGATTCCTATCACGATGCGCAGAAGTTCAGCACAGAAATCTATAATGACCAGATGCGCTGGGCTAAAATGTCCCTTATGAATACCGCAGGCGCAGGTATTTTCTCTGCTGACAGAAGTGTTTCTGACTATGCAAGAGACATCTGGGGACTTTAATGCCAATTTTGATTTGTTTGGAATGATTTGCAAAAGCGTGTCTGACTGTTCAGCCAGACATGCTTTTGTTGGCCTGCAAAAAAATCCAGAAATTAACAATTTATAATGATTCAGATAAGGAGTTGCATTTTTATGAGCCATTTATATGACAGTTGGGATTTGAATTATAAACAGCCGTTCGGTGCAATCAAGAAAGACAAAGTCTGTTCGTTTTCCATTCGTCTGCCGAAAGAAGTAAAACCTGATTTTTCTCCCTGTGTCGTGATGTATCGTCCGGGATTTAAAGAACGTTTTATGCATATGCATATCATTGCCGAAGAGGATGACTGCTTTGTCTGGAGTACAAGTTATATTCCACGCTATATAGGTGTATATTACTATTATTTTGCCTATACTGTCTGCGGACAGAGATTCTATATCAAGAAAATTGCCGGGCATATCGGCAATATTAATGATGGTGATTTGTTCCAGCTGACTGTTTATGATGAATCTTATAAAACGCCGGAATTTTTAAAAGGCGGTATCATGTACCAGATTTTCCCGGACAGATTCTGCAAAAGTGGCAAGCCGCATGAAAATATTCCAGAAGGGCGGGTTCTCCGTGATGACTGGGGTGGAACGCCTTACTACAGACCCGACCAGAACGGACATGTCTGGAACAATGACTATTTCGGCGGCGACTTAGCAGGTATTCAGGAAAAGTTGCCATATCTTGCCGATTTAGGTGTCACTTGTATTTATCTGAATCCTGTGTTTGAATCTCATGAAAATCACAGATATAATACTGCAAACTATATGAAAATTGACCCTCTGCTCGGCACAAATGAAGATTTCAAGGCATTGTGTGAAGAAGCCAAAAAATATGGCATAAGTGTAATTCTGGACGGTGTATTTTCTCATACAGGTGCAGACAGCATTTATTTCAACAAATTCGGCAGATATGACACAGTCGGCGCATATCAGTCCAAGGACAGCCCCTATTATAACTGGTATACGTTCTGGAACTATCCGAATGAATATGAAGCATGGTGGGGCATTGACACGCTCCCGAATGTCCATGAAACCAATCCGGACTATACAAAATATATCTGTGGAGAAGAAGGTGTTCTGGAATACTGGCTTTCTATGGGTGCAGCCGGATTCCGTCTTGACGTTGCTGATGAACTTCCGGACCAATTTTTATACAACCTGAACAGGTGTGTCAAGAAATATGATAGAGACAAAATTATTATCGGCGAAGTCTGGGAAGATGCTTCCAACAAAGAAGCTTACGGCATCAAGAGGAGTTATCTTCTGGGGCATCAGCTGGATTCTGTCATGAATTATCCGTTCCGGGAAGCCATTATTAATTATATCAAGGGCATGAGCAGCCGTGATTTCCAGACAGGTATCATGACGATTCTGGAAAACTATCCGAAAGCCACTGTAGATGTACTCATGAACTTTGTTTCCACACATGATATTGAACGGGCAATCAACCGTTTTGGCGGTGAAAACTGTGATGACAAGTCAAAAGACTGGATGGCAGAACGCTGGCTTAATGAATGGGAATACCGCCGTGGAAAGGCAATGCTGGAAGCCGCTATGGCTCTGATGTTCTTCCTGCCGGGTGTACCCAGCATCTACTATGGTGATGAAGCCGGATTACAGGGCTATAAAGACCCGTTCAACCGCCGCTGCTATCCATGGGGACATGAAGATACAGACCTGATAGCCTATACCAAAGAACTCGGCAGAATCCGGAAGGCATACAAAGTTTTCAAAAACGGCAGACTGCAATTTCTGCCTGCTCAGGATGATGTCATGGCGTTTGCACGGTATCACGAAACGGCAGGCATCGCAGTACAGATTTATGTCAACCGTTCACAGCATGAACAGTATGTAGAATTCTGTCCCTATAGTGACAAGTTTGTTTATGACAAAACAGAACACGGCATTCTGGAAGATAATCTTGTCAAACTGCATCCGTTTGAATATGCAGTTATCATCTGCCGGAATCCTGATAAAAACAGAAAGTAATCTGAAAGTCAGAAAAGCACTCTGCATTTTGCGGAGTGCTTTTGTCTATATCTGCCAATAAAAGAATCTGGAAAATATTGTTCATTGACATTTTCTACAAAATGTGTTATCATAAATATGTAATCACGTGATGCAATCAAAAAATCTACTATTTCACTCGGAAAGGAGTTTTTCACTCATGCAAAAAAGAAAATTAACTGCTGTACTTTGTGCGCTGCTTATGGCATGTTCAGCCGGTGCGGCAATACTTCCCGTACAAGCTGCGGCGGCTGAAAATTCTGTCAGCAGCTCCGCACAGAACTATATTAACGAAGTAGCGGTACTTATCAATCAGGAACGTACTGCACAGGGGCTGAATCCTCTGCAAACTGTACCTGTTCTGAATCAGGCTGCTGAAATCCGTTCACAAGAACTTATCACGCTATTCTCTCACACCAGACCCGATGGCAGAAGCTGTTCCACTGTTCTGAATGACAAGAACATTTCATGGCATACTACAGGTGAAAATATCGCCTATGGATATAGTACACCGGAAGCCGTCATGACTGGCTGGATGAATTCTCCGGGTCACAGAGCGAATATCCTGAATGCTGATTTTGATTCTGTCGGAATCGGTGTTGTTTCACAAAATGGTACACTTTACTGGACACAGATTTTTACAGGCGGCACAGATTATGATAATTCCTATCAGCCGGAAACAACTCCGGCAGTTCCTGCAACAACTGAAACTGCCCCTGTTCTGCCGTCAGATATTTGTATCGGAGATGCCTGCTTTCTCTGTACCGGAACAAACTGTACTGTTCCGCAGAATCTGTTATCCTGCCTGACTGGAAACTGTACAGACAATAGCTGCAACATCAGCGGACAGTCATGTCCGGCACAGAATATTTTATCCGCCCTGAACGGAAACTGCAATCTTCCAGAAATCTTACAGCAACTCTGCCATTAATTCTCCTCCTGAAAAACAAACTCCCTGACGGAAATCAGGGAGTTTGTTTCTGTAATTTTTCAAGTTCACGGTTTTTCTTCGAGAACGGACAGCCGCAGAAATCCTGCCGGTACAGGCAATATGCTCTTGAAAGTTCAATAGAACGCTTATAGCCTTCTTTTTTCTTGAAATCCGTAGGCAGCCATGAAATGCCTGTTTCTTCAGCAATCCGGAAACCTTCTGTATTAATAAAAAGTGCATCCTTATGGGGACTCAGTGTCAGTGTCGTGGCAAAATAATCAGCATTTAATTCCAGAGCTTTGTGCGCTGATTTTTGCAGTCTCATAGTGATACATTTCTGACAGCGAATACCCCGTTCCGGCTCATCCGGGAATTCCTGCGCAAAAGCAAGAAATTTTTCCGGTTCATAATCGCCTTCGATAATTTCAATACCGGAAGCCGGCGGAAATTCGCTGACAAATCGTTTGAGTTCAGATAATCTGTACTGATATTCCTGTTCCGGAATAATATTCGGATTGTAGAAATAAATTTTAATTTCTGCTTTTTCAGCAATTTTTTCCAGACATGCGCTTGTACACGGCGCACAGCAGGCATGTAAGAGCAGATTAGGCTTCTTCTCTTTCAGGATTTCCTGCATTTCGGCTTCATAGTTACGTTTCTGCATGATTAATGTTCTCCCGCATAATTATCATCAATAGAAGGTTCTACAATATCTTCCGGAACTTCGTGCGGATTTGTTTTTGTACTTTCAAGATAGGATTCAATGCCTTCTGTAATTGCATCTGCCAAATCATCCGTATGACTCAGAATCCAGCGGGAAGTCTGTACATCGTCATGAAATTCCACTTCGAGCAGACAGCAGGCAGTCACATTATTGAAAATTTCGTACAAATCACGCTGATACTGGTCTTTCAGACCTCTGTCAGGAGTAGGAGTAAGGTCTGCAACACGGGTATAAATACTTTCAGCGAGCGCAAGGCTGCCGTCAATATCTGTATTATAGAAACATTCTGTTCCCTGTCCTTTGCCGGTTTCACCGCTGGAATTGCTGTGAATAGCGACATAAGCACCACATTTCAGACGGTTTCCCTGTTTGATTTTTGCCGGAACTTTATCATCTTCGCCGCATATGTAGACAGCATAGCCGTCTTCTTCGAGTGTGCTTTTCACACGTCTGGCAATCATCCACATGGCTTCTTCTTCGCTGGTCTTACCGTCACAGGCATAAATATTATCTTCCTGTGTAGAAGGGCTGAGATAGACAGCCATAGAATTATCAGGCGGGGCTTCTGTTACAGGCATTGTAGTTTCCGGCGGAAGGGTTTCTTCGACAATAACGGGTTCAGCCTCTGGTTTTTTTAATTTTTTCGCACAAGAATTTATTCCGCTGATAATGACAATCATTATCAGAATCAGTACAGCACCCGCTCCGGCGAGTCTGTCCCATCTGGCACGTTTGCGCAAGTCTCTCCAATTTTCTTTTCTCTGCATATTCCGCCTCTTTTCTATTATAAAGCAAATTATTCACAAAAATGATACAAATTCATTATACAATAGATTTTAAAATTTGTCAACTCTAAATTGGCTGTTGTCATAGATTTCCTGTATGCATTGCCTGATAAATCTGATTTTTGGGAATTCCGGTTTCTTTTGCGGCTAATTTTGCCGCAGCAGAAGAACTCAGTCCTTCAGAAAGATAGCGTTCAGCAAGACTAACCGCTTCTTCAAGTGTAAAACTTTCTGATTGTTTCTGAATGCCATCAAGAACAAGTACAAATTCTCCCTTCGGGTCTTTTTCAGCATAATATTGCACTGCATCGGAAAGAGACATTCTAAGGACTTCTTCATGAATTTTAGTCAGTTCCCGGCAGAGGGAGATATTTCTGGAATTATCAGAAATTCCGGCTAAATCTTCCAGTGTTTTACAGAGTTTGTGAGGAGCTTCATAAAGTACAGCCGTCCGGGATTCAGACTGTAATTCTTTCAGCACAGCGGTGCGCTGTTTTTTATCGACAGGCAGAAAGCCATAAAAAACGAATTGTTTTGTTGTGCCGCCGCTGACAGACAAGGCAGTGATTACAGCACTAGGTCCAGGAACGGACTGGACAGGAATCCCTCTTTCACGGCAGGTTTTCACAAGTTCTTCTCCGGGGTCAGAAATGCAGGGCATTCCGGCATCTGTTACAACAGCACAATTTTCTCCTGCCTGAATGCGGTCAGCGATATGATTTATAACAGAACCGGAACTATGTTCATGACAGCTTACAAGTTCTGTTTTTATCTCGAAATGTGTCAGTAATTTTCTGGTCACTCTGGTATCTTCAGCAGCGATAAAATCCACTTCCTCAAGGGTTCTGAGCTGCCGGAGAGTTATATCTTCCAGATTGCCGATAGGTGTGCCGGTGACATATAAAATACCACTCATGCGGATTCTCCTTTCTGATATAAAGCCTGCGCCTGTTGTGTAAGTATGCCGTTTTCGTACATGATAAAAGGCTTTTCCATCTGGAGGAATTTTTTCCCGTCCTTTCTGCCTTCCAACAGGAAAAGCCATGGCATATCATGAGCAGTCCGGGAAACGAATTGCAGCCGTTTCGGTTCAATACGGGCTTCCCGCATGGCGCAGATATAATCCGGAAGCCGTTCCGGTCTTCCGCAGATACACAGCCGACCGCCGGACTTTAATAATTCTGCCGCTTTCCGGCAAATATTCTCCGGTGTGCAGAACACACCATGACGGGCAATTCTCTGGGCTTCCAGTCCAGCTTCAAAGCCAGAACCACACGGCTGATACGGCGGATTACAGATAACTAAATCAAAATCCCGGTTTTCCGGATAAAAGTCTTTCAAATCACAGCAGACCGGAATAATATTTTCAGCATGACTGAGTTCGATTCCGGCTTTCAGCTGTGCAATTGCCTGTTCCTGAATATCCACAGCATAGATTAATTTCGGCGGACGGAATTTCTGCATGAGCAGAGGAATAATGCCGCATCCTGTGCCGAATTCGCAGACTTTCTCCTTCTGCTTATAGTGAGAAAAATAAGTTAATAAAAACGCATCTGTGCCGAATCTGTGTTCCTGAGAGGTACAGACAAAAATATTATCGCCGATTGGTTCTTGTTTAAAATTCATGAAATTCACCTCCGGACAAAAAGAAGCCGCCGCAGAGGGCAGCTTCTTTCAGAATTTTTAGAGATTTATTTAAGGAGCAACAGCGACTTCAGATTGCAGAACATAACCAGTTTCGCCGTTTTTGTATTCAATCATGAACCAGTCGCCGAAATTGTCAATAATTCTTACAGCAGCATTGGCTTCAAGTGTTGCAATGATATTATCATCATTTTCAGCAGAAGCATCACTTCTGACCTTAGTTTCAGCCAGAACATTGCCTTCACGTATTTCCGGAACGCAGTTGCCTGTAGGGTCTTGTAATTCTTCGGTGGGCTGTTCTTCATCAATATTAATATATAATTGTTTTTTGAGAAGAATCCAGTCAAAGACATTGACAACGCCGTCAGCATTCATGTCAGCACCTTTGAACTGTCCCTGTGTAAGCGGCTTTTTACCGTGCAGATATTCGCCAAGTGTGATTTCATCAACCTGTTCGGGAGTGATAACGCCACCTTCGCCGTTAATCTTGACTTCATTTTCCTTGCAGAAATCCTGAACAGCCGGAGATTCACTGACAATATTCACATCTTCGGCAACAACAGGCAGAACGCCTTCACCATAGCCGACAGCATATTCACCGACTTTTTCAACGCTTGCCGGAACATTGACTTCTGTCAGGGAAGAACATCCGGCGAGGGCATAGCCGTCAATTGCAGTTACCGTATCCGGAATTTCGAGATTTTCGAGTGATTCACATCTGTACAGTACATGATTATTGAGTTTTTCCAGACCTTCGGGAAGCTGCATTTCTGTGAGGGCAGTGCACCCGGCAAAGCTCCAGATACCCAGTTCGCTCATAGAACCTGCAAAGACCGCAGATTTCAG
This sequence comes from Ruminococcus sp. UBA7014, assembly GCA_002449575.1. Taxonomy (GTDB): domain Bacteria; phylum Bacillota; class Clostridia; order Oscillospirales; family Ruminococcaceae; genus UBA3855. Next base: position 4,104 of record DJXC01000166.1, on the reverse strand, counting down.
AGCAGTACAGTTATAGAATGCATAACTGCCAACAGATTTTACACTTGCCGGAATGGTAATGCTTTCCAGAGATTCGCAGTCATAGAATGCATACACACCGATTTTTTCCACATTTTCCGGAATGACAATTGCAGGCAGTTTTCTGCATTTGCAGAAAGTATATTCATCAATAGAAGTAACAGCCGCCGGAATATTGATTGTTTCGAGAGATTCACAGCCATAGAAAACATAGCTTTCAATTCTGGTAACAGTTTCCGGAATCGTCAGTGTTTTCAGAGAATCACAGCCATTAAATGCATTTCTTCTGATTCTGGTAACGCTGTCCGGAATGGTGACATTTTCAAGAGAATGACAATCTTTGAACAGTTCCACTTCGATATTTTCCATACCAGAAGGCAGAACAACAGTTTTCAGAAACAGGCAGTTATTGAATGTACCTTCGCCGATAGTTTTTACTGTATCCGGAATTGTAATTTCTTCCAGTGCAGAAAGTTCAAATGCATGGTCACGGATTTTTGTAACAGTAGACGGAATATTGACCGTTTTCAGCGCACTGCACTGATAAGCAACTTTATCCGGAATGAAAGTAATGCCTTCGCTGAATGTCAGTGTTTTCAGGCTGGTACAGGTGGTAAACAGATAAGTACTCATATTAGTGACACTGGCTGGCAGTGTTGCTTCTGTCAGAGCAGTACAGAAAGCAAACGCTTCTGTGCCGATAGTTGTCAGTGTATCAGGAAGATGCAGTTCTTTCAGGGAAGTACAGCTTTCAAATGCAGCTTCGGAAATATTTTCCACACCGCCCATACCGACAATTTCTTCCAGATTGGTGCAGTTACAGAATGCATAAGAACCGACTTTAATCACGCTGTCTGGAATCGTGACTTTCTTCATCTGGCAATCCTGAAAAGACTGTGCATAGAGTACTTTTACAGGAAAGTCAGTATCGCCGTCATTCATTGTTTCCGGAATGACAATTTCTTCCGCTGTAGGATTATTGCACTTGATAATCTGGACATAACCGGACTGTACATACTGGATTGTAAAGTCACCAACTTCATAATATTTCTTAATATCCCAGTTGGATTTCACCGCAGCAGACATAGCCTGAGCAGTCAGCGGCTTGATGAAGCCTGTCTGTTCGATAATGGGCGCACTTCCGGCGAATACCAGTGCAAATGCAAGCACACCGGCGGCGATTCTGTTCATTTTCATAATAAAAACCTGCCTCTCTAAAAAAATAGCATTTTTTCAATTGTTTACCAATTTCGCCCCTCTGCAAAATTAACAAACATTAATATTATTATACAGTATAGAATACACATTTGTCAAGTATTTCAGTGAAAAAAACTAATCTTATTCCAGAATTTTTGGTGCTTCTGCATTGCGTTCAGCAAGTTTCTGATTTTTTTTCTGAATCCGATATTCCCTGCTTTCCAGAAAATTCCAGAAATCAAGAATCAGCATCAGAAAAACGGGAAATACTATTGGCAGAATCCTGTCACGATACAAGTCACTGACGGGCTGCATACTTTCACCAATGCCGGAAAAATTCTGTTCGGCATACATACAGAATTGATGCAGAACAGTCATACAGGAAACTGTGCCGATAATTCCGACCACAGCAGAGATAGTATTAAAAATATAAAATTTTGGTTTTTTCGCTGCAAAACAGCATACAACGCCGAAAAGAATCAGACCTGCGCCCAGAAACATCCAGAAGCTGTACACACTGAAAATTTCCGGATAATGCCCCTGCTTTACATTGTAGTCCCATCCGGCGGCAGACATCACTGCCATAAACCCCGGATATATCAAAGATAAAATGATTAAAAAAATATCCATACAGATTCTGATGATTTTTTTCATAAATTTCCCCTTCTGTATTTTATTCACTCTGATAAAACTGTCGTGTGTGGTGATACTAATTCTGTGCATGGCACAGAAAGCAGGTGAATCATGAATATTCACAAAATTATCAAAACCGGAACAGCAGCACTTTCAGCGATTTTATGTGCGCACCCTATGTGCAGTGCGTTCTATTATGCCGGACATCTGCCGGATTCCTACTATGTACACCATGGTGAAACGCTGGAAGTCTGTCACTGTATTGCAGAAGTACCAGCAAAAACAGTTTCTGCGGCAAAGCTGAAATTATTCGGCATTTTTCCGGTAAAGGAAGTTTCCGTTCAGCCTTTGGAAGAAGTCATGCTTGTGCCGTGCGGTCAGCCGTTTGGCGTGCGTATGCTGATGGACGGTGTGATGGTGATTGGATTCGGAGAAGTAGAAGCCCGGACAGGCGGCTGCTGTCCGGCAGCAACAGCTGGCATTCAGGAAGGCGATATTATCACAGAAATCAATCACAAATCCTTGATTTCAGCAGAAGATTTCCGGGAACAGGTTTCTGTATCTGACGGCAGTCCTTTGCATCTGACAGTCGAACGTGAAAATGCTTCTATAGAACTGACACTTCAGCCGGAATATTCTGTTTCAGCGGACTGCTGGCAAACAGGCATCTGGGTGCGTGACAGTACAGCAGGCATCGGCACAATGACGTATTATGACCCGTCAGACGGCAGTTTTGGCGGGTTAGGGCATCCCATCTGCGACCCGGACACCGAAGAAATCATACCTCTTGGCAGTGGCACAGCAGACAGTGTTGTCATCAGCGGGGCAGTCCGTGGACAGCCGGGAAATCCCGGACAGTTACAAGGCTATTTTTCAGCACAGCCACCTATCGGCACACTGGACAGCAATCAGGCAAGCGGCATTTTCGGACATCTGGAAGAACCCATAAACACAGTTCCGGCAGTTCCCATGGCACTGAAACAGGAAATTACACTTGGAGAAGCTGTTATTCTTACTACTGTACAGGGCAGTGAACCCCGACCCTATACGGCAAGAATTACTGCAATTGACTACAGTGACGAAACCCAGAACATGATTATCGAAATCACAGACGAAGCACTTCTTTCCTGTACTGGCGGCATTGTACAGGGCATGAGCGGCAGTCCGATTCTGCAAAACGGAAAATTAATCGGAGCTGTTACGCATGTATTTGTCAGTGACCCTTCCACCGGCTATGCAATTTTTGCAGAAAGCATGTATCATCACGACTGAAAAAGGGCTGCCCTATGGCAGCCCTTTGTTGAATATGTTGTTTACTTATCTGTTTTCATCACTGAAGCCACTCTCAACGAGTTCTACCAGTGCTTCTACAGCTGCCTGTTCGTCAGCACCATCAGCAATAATGCGAATATCTGTACCGCCGACAATACCCAGTGACAGAATACCGAGAAGGCTCTTTGCATTGACACGGCGTTCTTTCTTTTCAATCCAGATAGAGGACTTAA